>JAYUQJ010000538.1:0-2656 GCA_043756825.1 Betaproteobacteria bacterium
CGGGCCGCCCGCGCCTACAAGGACATCAACCGGCTGGCGCTGATGCTGCTGGCCCCGGGCGGGCTGCTGCTGACCTTCAGCTGCTCGGGGGGCATCAGCGCCGACTTGTTCCACAAGATCGTGGCCGGGGCCGGCATCGATGCCGGGGTTAACGCCGTGATCCTGGGCCGGCTGGAAGGTGCGTGCGACCACCCGACGACTATCGAGTTTCCCGAGGGCGAGTACCTGAAGGGCCTGGCCCTGCTCAAGTCCTGAGGGGTGGCGCGCTGAGCTGCACCGCTGGCTCGAACTTGGCCCGGTGGGTGACGAAGAAGCTCTTGACGTTGCGCACATTGGCGTCCTGGGTGAACAGGCGCTGCACCAGGGCGTGGTAGGCCGGCATGTCGGCCAGCCACAGCAGCAGCAGCAAATCCGGCCCCGGCGACACCCGGTAGCACTGCTGCACGGCGGGCTCGGCCACCGCGCGCTGCTCAAAGGCGCTCAGGTGCTCGGCGCCCTGGCGGTCGAGGCTGAGCTCGACCACCACGTTCAGCCCACCCACCAGGCCCGGCGCGACGATCGCCACCTGGCGCTCGATCACGCCCGACTCCACCAGCCGCCGCACCCGGCGCAGGGCCGTGGCCGGCGACACATGGGCGGCCTCGGCCAGGGCCTGGTTGGAGCGCGCGGCGTCGGCCTGCAGCAACTGCAGCAGCCGCAGGTCTATCGCATCCAGTTCGTCAATGGCTGACATGATGGGTCACTTTTCTGTTCAATATGAAATTATCTTGCGGGTGAGTATGTGATGGAGCATAGATTTCAATTTACAGAGAATTTTGCACACTTATTTCTTGCGTGCCTGACTACGATGCGCCCCTGCATTGCAGCAAAGGAATCAACACCATGTGTGGCATCGTCGGCGCGGTCAGCAACCGCAACATCGTCCCGGTCCTCGTCGAGGGCCTGAAGCGGCTGGAGTACCGGGGCTACGATTCCTGCGGCGTGGCGGTGCACCGTGGCGGCCAATTGCAGCGCACCCGCAGCACCAGCCGGGTGGCCGAGCTTGGCGTCCAGATCGCCCAGGACGCGGTGCAGGGCGGCACCGGCATCGCCCACACCCGCTGGGCCACCCACGGCGTGCCGGCGGTGCACAACGCCCACCCGCATTTTTCAGGCGATCGCATCGCCTTGGTACACAACGGCATCATCGAAAACCATGACCAACTGCGCGCCGAGCTACAGAACAAGGGCTATGTCTTCGAAAGCCAGACCGACACCGAGGTGATCGCCCACCTGGTGCACCAGCTCTACGACGGCGACCTGTTCGACACCGTGCAGCGCGCCACGCTGCGCCTGAAGGGCGCCTATGCGATCGCGGTGTTCTGCCGCGACGAGCCGCACCGGGTGGTGGGCGCGCGCGAGGGCAGCCCGCTGGTGCTGGGCGTGGGCCTGTTTGAAGGGCAGGGCGAGACCTTTCTGGCCAGCGACGCGATGGCCCTGGCCGGCGTCACCGACCAGATCGTCTACCTGGAAGAGGGCGACGTGGTCGACCTGCAACTGGGCAAGCACTGGATCAGCAACCGCCAGGCCGACGGCAGCTACCAGCGGGTGCAGCGCGAGGTGCGCACGGTTTATGCCCACACCGGCGCGGCCGAGCTGGGCCCCTACCAACACTACATGCAGAAGGAGATCTTCGAGCAGCCGCGCGCCATCAGCGACACGCTCGAAGCGGTGGGCAGCATCACGCCCGAGCTGTTCGGCGACGGCGCGCATGCGGTGTTCAAGGCCATCGACCGGGTGCTGATCCTGGCCTGCGGCACCAGCTACTACAGCGGCAGCACCGCCAAGTACTGGCTGGAGAGCATCGCCGGCATCCCCTGCAGCGTGGAGATCGCCAGCGAATACCGCTACCGCGACAGCGTGCCCGACCCGCGCACCCTGGTGGTCACCATCAGCCAGAGCGGTGAGACGGCCGACACCATCGCCGCGCTCAAGCATGCGCGCGGCCTGGGCATGCCCCAGACGCTGACCATCTGCAATGTGGGCACCAGCGCGATGGTGCGCGAGTGCAAGCTGCACTTCCTGACCCATGCCGGCGTGGAGATCGGCGTGGCCAGCACCAAGGCCTTCACCACCCAGCTGGTGGCGCTGTTCCTGCTGACCTTGACGCTGGCGAAGATGCGCGGCCGCTTGAGCGCCGAGCAGGAGGCCGGCCACATCAAGGCGCTGCGCCACCTGCCGGCGGCAGTGGCCGCGGTGCTGGCCCTGGAGCCCCAGGTGATTGCCTGGGCGGCAGAGTTTGCACGCAAGGAGAACGCGCTGTTTCTGGGCCGCGGCCTGCACTACCCGATCGCGCTGGAGGGTGCACTCAAGTTGAAGGAGATCAGCTACATCCATGCCGAGGCCTACCCGGCCGGTGAACTCAAGCATGGCCCGCTGGCGCTGGTGACGGCGGCGATGCCGGTGGTGACGATCGCCCCCAACGACGCGCTGCTGGAAAAGCTCAAGAGCAATCTGCAGGAGGTGCGTGCCCGTGGCGGTGAGCTGTTCGTGTTTGCCGACAGCGACACCCACATCAGCAGCGAGCCCGGCGTGCACGTGATCCGCATGCCCGAGCACTACGGCGCGCTGTCGCCCATCCTGCATGTGGTGCCGCTGCAGCTGCTGGCCTATCACA
>JAYUQJ010000539.1:0-7025 GCA_043756825.1 Betaproteobacteria bacterium
CTGTAGCCCTGGCACCAGCGGATCTCGCCGCGGGCGATGCGGGGCAGGTGCTCGAGCTTCTGGTCCTCGCTGCCGAACTTGAGCAGCGCCGGCCCCAGCATCCAGATGCCAAAGCTCTGCAGGGGCGCCCGGCACTGCAGGCTGCGCATCTCCTGGGCCAGGATCTTGGCCTGCTCGCCGCTCAGACCGCCGCCACCGTAGGCCTGGGGCCAGGTCGGCACGGTCCAGCCGCGCTCTGCCATCAGCGCAAGCCACTGGCGCTGGGCCGGCGAACTGAAAGCGAAGCCGCGCCCGCCCCAGCAGACATCGTCTTCGCTGGCCATCGGCCGGCGCATCTCGGCCGGGCAGTTGGCCGCCAGCCAGGCCCGGGTCCGGGCGCGAAAGGTGGCCAGGTCGGGGCTGCAATCGGCGGCGGTGGCTATGCTCATGGGCGCAGGGTGGACCTGTATCGGGATAAAGGCGTGGACGCGACGACCGCTGGCAGGGTGGCCGCCAAGGTTAGCAGATGGCCCCGCGCTGTGGCAAACCATGTTTTCTAAAAACACTGAAACCCGGGCCAAACCTGCGCCAATCCAGGGAAAACCATAGCATACCTGGGCTTCTATTTCAGCGCATCATCGCGCTGATCGCCGGTGGCATGCAACCCTGGCAGCAAGGAGATTCATGCCTCTGCCCGTGCCTGTGCTCACCGTTCCGCTACCGCCGGCCCGCCCCGGCGATCGCGCCACCCGTCGGCTGCAAACGGCCCGGGGTCCGGTCTGATGGGTGCCTACATCCTGCGCCGGCTGCTGGCGCTGATCCCCACGCTGATCCTGGCCAGCATCATTGTCTTCGTCACGATCCGGATGATCCCCGGCGACGTGATCGACATGATGCTCAGCCAGAACGACATCGGTGCCGACAAACTGAGCCGCGACCAGCTGATCAAGGCGCTGGGCCTGGACCGGTCGATGCCCGAGCAATACCTGCGCTGGGTGGCTGCGGTGCTGCAGGGCGACCTGGGCAACTCCTTGTGGCGCGCCACGCCTGTGCTGCAAGAGGTGCTGGAGCGTCTGCCGGTCACTTTCGAGCTGGGCCTGATGGCGCTGATCATCGGCCTGCTGATCGCATTGCCGATCGGCGTGTACTCGGCAATGCGCCAGGACACCGCCACCGACCTGACCGCCCGGTCCTTCTCGATCCTGCTGCTGGCGGTGCCCAATTTCTGGATGGGCACGATGGTGGTGGTGTTCCCGTCGATCTGGTGGGGCTGGTCGCCCGAGGTCAACTACGTCAAGTTCACCGACGACCCCTGGCAGAACTTGAAGCAGATGATCGTGCCGGCGCTGGTGCTGGGCACCTCGCTGTCGGCGGTGACCATGCGCATGACCCGCACCATGATGCTGGAGGTGCTGCGCCAGGACTACATCCGCACCGCCTGGGCCAAGGGCCTGCAGGAGCGGGTGGTGGTGCTGCGCCACGCGGTGCGCAATGCCCTGATCCCGGTGGTCACCTTGATCGGCCTGCAGGCACCGCTGCTGATCGGTGGCGCGGTGATCATCGAACAGATCTTCGTGCTGCCCGGCATGGGCCTGATGATGCTGGACGCCGTGAGCCAGCGCGACTACCCCGTGATCACCGGCGTGTTCCTGGTGGTGGGGGTGTCGGTGATGCTGATCAACCTGCTGGTCGATCTGAGCTACGGCATGCTCGACCCCCGGGTGCGTCACCAATGAGGCCGCCGCGATGAACGCCAGCACCCAAGCGTCCGAGGTGGCCATGGCCGCGGCCAACCTGCTGGACCTGCCGCCGCCGCGCCACCCGGTGCGCATCTTCTTCAGCCGGCTGGTGCGCGAAAAGCCGGTGGGGGCCGCAGCCGCGCTGCTGTTCCTGCTGTTCGTGCTGTGCGGCATCTTCGCCAATCAGCTCGCGCCCTACGGCTACAACGAGATCAACATGCTCGAGCGCTTGAAGCCGCCGAGCTGGAAGCACCCCTTCGGCACCGACAACCTGGGCCGCGACATGCTGAGCCGCTGCCTCTACGGCGCGCAGTTGTCGGTGATCATCGGCCTGTCAGCGGCGGCGCTGGCCACCATCATCTCGGTGCTGATCGGCCTGCTCAGCGGCTATCTGGGCGGCAAGGTCGACTTGATCATGCAGCGAGTCGTCGACGCCTACATGTCCTTCCCCGAGCTGGTGATCCTGATCGCGGTGGTGTCGGTGGTGGGGCCGGGCATGTTCCAGATCATCGGCGTGCTCAGCCTGGTGCTGGGCATCGGCGGCTCGCGCATCATCCGCAGTGCGGTGGTGTCGGCGCGCGAGAACATGTACGTGCATGCGGCGCAGTCGATCGGCGCGTCCACCGGCCGGGTGCTGTGGCGCCACCTGCTGCCCAACATCATGCCGCCCATCATCGTGCTGTTCACCACCCGCGTAGGCGCAGTGATCCTGATCGAGTCGGGCCTGTCCTTCCTGGGTCTGGGCGTGCCACCGCCGGCGCCCACCTGGGGCGGCCTGCTGTCGGGCAGCGGGCGCACCTATATGTTCCAGGGCCCCTGGCTGGCGCTGGCGCCGGGCCTGTGCCTGACAGCGGTGGTGTATGCCACCAATGTGTTCGGCGATGCGCTGCGTGACCTGCTCGACCCGCGCATGCGCGGCGCCAAATGAGCAGCCGGAGTTTGTCTGTCTGACGCCTTGCTTCCCCCAGCGGCGCTGACGCGGCCGCCATCACCAGGAGACCTGCCATGAGACTTATGTTGCCCCCTAGCACCCTGCGCGCGGCCGCGTTGGCCGGCGCCCTGGCCCTGGCCTCGGCCGGCGCCTTGTCGCAGGCCGTCAATCCGGCCATGACCGAAAAGCCCCAGTACGGTGGCACCCTCAACATCGGCATGATCTACCTCACGCTCGCACCGCTGAGCTGGGACCCGGCCGACTGGACCTGGAAGTACAACCAGGACACCGGCCTGACCACCGAAGCCCTGTTCGTGGCCGACTTGTCCAAGTCGGCCAGCCGCGGCGGCAAGCACGCCTTCGTGGCCGATTCGTGGCTGCCCACCGACGCGATCCGCGGCGAGCTGGCCGAGAGCTGGAAGATGTCGACCGACCTGCCGCTGCGGGTGGACATCAACCTGCGCAAGGGCATCATGTTCCCTGACAAGCCCGGCGTGATGAAGTCGCGCGAGCTGGTGGCCGAAGACGTGGTCTTCAGCTACAACCGGCTCGACAAGAGCCCCAAGAAGATCCCCACCTACTTTGACCACATCGACAAGGTCGAGGTCACCGGCAAGCACTCGCTGCGCTTCACCTTCAAGCACTATTTTTCCGAGTGGGACTACCGTTTCGGCTGGGGCTACTACTCGGCCATCGTGCCCAAGGAAGTGAGCGACGCGGGCGCGGGCAACTGGAAGAACCTCAACGGCACCGGCCCCTTCATGCTGGCCGACTATGCGCAAGGCAGCGCGGTCACCTTCACCAAGAACGAGGTCTACTGGGACAAGGAGAAGATCGGCGGCCAGACCTACAAGCTGCCTTTCGTCGACAAGATCGTCTACCGCACCATCAAGGACGAGGCCGCCTACCTCACCGCCCTGCGCACCGGCAAGCTCGACGTGCTGGAGGGCATGCGCTGGAGCGCGGTGGAAGAGTTGAAGAAGAACGCCCCGGCCCTGAAGTGGAAGCGCTGGGTCAACACCGGCGGCACCTTCATGGCGATGCGGGTGGACACCAAGCCCTTCAACGACATCCGCGTGCGCCGGGCCTTGAACATGGCGGTCAACAAGGACGAGATCGTCAAGTCCTACTACGGCGGCAACGCGGTGTTGTTCGGCTACCCGATGCACCCCGACTACACCGGCTACTTCGAGACCCTGGACCAGATGCCGGTCGCGGCGCAAGAGCTGTTCAAGTACAACCCCGACAAGGCCAAGGCCCTGCTGGCCGAAGCCGGCTTTCCCAAGGGTTTCAGCTTCAAGATGCAGGTGTGTTCGTGCAGCCCCGACCACATGGACCTGGCGCCGCTGCTGGCGGCCTACCTCGAGCGGGTGGGCGTGAAGATGGAGATCCAGCCGATGGAGTACGGCGCCTTCCTGTCGGCGATGACCACCAAGACCAACGCCGCCGGCTACATGATGCAGAACGGGCACACCAACCCGACCACCAGCATCCGCAAGAGCTTCGTCACCAAGCAGACCTGGAATCCGTCGCAGTACAGCGACCCGGATTTCGACAAGCGCATGAACGATGCCTACCGCGAGCCCGAAGAGAGCAAGCGCCAGTTGCTGATCAAGCTGATGACCCGCGACATCGTCGAGAAGGCGCCCTACATCTGGCTGCCCACGCCGATCGTGCACACCGCCTGGTGGCCGTGGGTGAAGAACTACGACGGCGAGCTGCGCGCCGGGTCCGAACGGCCCGCGCCCATCCATGCCCGCATGTGGGTCGACCAGGCGATGAAGAAGAAGATGGGTTTCTGAGCGCCCCAAGGCCGGCTGAAGCCGGCCGTCCCCCGCGGGGATCAAGGAAAGTGGCAAAGCCACACTTCCTTGAGAGCCAGCCGCATCCGCTGCGGGGCTAGCGACGGCTATGAAAAGGTGACTTGTCATGCGTAATCCTTCCTTGTTGCTCGACGTCGGCCGCGCGGCCATGGCGATCGCCGTGGCGTGCGTGGCCACACCGGCCGTGGCGCAGGCCGAGAAGCCGCAGTACGGCGCAACGCTCAACGTCGGCAGCATGTACGTCACGCTGTCACCGCTGTCCTGGGACGTCGCCGACTGGGCCTGGAAGTTCAGCAACGACACCGGCCTGAGCTACGAGCAGCTGTTCGTCGGCGACCTGGCCAAATCGGTGCGGCGCGGCGGCAAGTACCCCTTTGTCGCAGACGCCTGGCTGGCCACCGACGCCCTGCGTGGCGAGCTGGCTGAATCCTGGCAATGGAAGGATTCCCCGCTGCGCATCGAGATCAAGCTGCGCAAGGGGGTGATGTTTCCCGACCGGCCTGGCGTGATGAAGGCCCGCGAGCTGGTGGCCGACGATGTGGTCCACACCTACACCCGACTGGACAAGAGTTCCAAGAAGATCCCGACCTATTTCGACCACATCGACAAGGTCGAGGCCACCGACAAGCACACCGTCGTGTTCACGTTCAAGGCCTACAACGCCGAGTGGGACTACCGCTTCGGCTATGGCTACTTCTCGGGCATCACGCCCAAGGAGGTGACCGATGCCGGCCCCGGCAACTGGAAGAACGTCAATGGCACCGGGCCCTACATGCTGGAGAACGTGGTCCAGGGCAGCGCCGTCACCTGGACGAAGAACCCGAACTACTGGGACAAGGAGACCCTCGGCGGACAGGCCCACAAGCTGCCCTTCCTGGACAAGATCGTCTACCGCACCATCAAGGACGAGGCGGCTTTCCTGACGGCGCTGCGCACGGCCAAGCTGGACATGCTGGAGTCGATCCGCTGGAGCGCGGTAGAGGAGCTGCAGAAGAACGCGCCGGCCCTGAAGTGGAAGAAGCGCGTGGCCACCACCGGCACCTTTCTGTCGATGCGGGTGGACACCAAACCCTTCGACGACATCCGCGTGCGCCGGGCCCTGAACCTGGCCGTCAACAAGCAGGAAATCGCCAAGAGCTACTACGGCGGCAATGCCGAGCTGTTCGGCTATCCGATGCACCCGGACTACACCGGCTATTTCGAGACGCTCGACAAGATGCCTTTGGCAGCGCAGGAGCTGTTCCAGTTCAACCCGGACAAGGCCCGGGCGCTGCTGGCCGAGGCGGGCTATCCCAAGGGCTTCAGCTTCAAGGTGCAGGTCTGCTCGTGCAACCCGGATCACATGGACCTGTTGCCCCTGGTGGCCGCTTACCTGGACAAGGTGGGCGTGAAGGCCGAGATCCAGCCCATGGAGTACGGTGCCTTCCTGTCGGCCATGACCACCAAGACCCTGGCGTCCGGCTACATGATGAACAACGGGCACACCAACCCGACCACCAGCATCCGCAAGAGCTTTGTCACCAAGCAGACCTGGAACCCCTCGCAGTACAGCGATCCGCTGCTGGACCAGCGCATGGCCGAGACCTACCTGGAGCGCGACGAGGGCAAGCGCCAGATCCTCATCAAGCTGCTGACCCGCGATGTGCTGGAGAAGGCACCCTACATCTGGTTGCCCACGCCGCATGTCTATGCCGCCTGGTGGCCCTGGGTCAAGAACTACGACGGTGAGCTCAATGTCGGCGCTGCGCGCAGCGGCCCCATCCATGCCCGCATCTGGGTCGACCAGGCCTTGAAAAAGAAGATGGGGTTCTGACGTCACCATGAGCAAGCCGCTGCTGAGTGTCCGCAACCTGGTCACCCGCTTCCGCACTGGGCGGGGTACCGTCACCGCGGTGGATCACGTGTCCTTCGACGTGGCCGCCGGCGAGACGCTGGCCATCGTCGGTGAATCGGGCTCGGGCAAGAGCGTCACCGCGCTGTCGATCCTGCGCCTGATCCCCGACCCGCCCGGCCATATCGAAAGCGGCGAGATCCTGTTCGACGGCAAGGACCTGCTCAAGATGAGCGATGCCGAGATCCGCGCGGTGCGCGGCGACCGCATCGCGATGATTTTTCAAGAGCCGATGAGCAGCCTGAACCCGTCGCTGACCGTGGGCATGCAGGTGGGCGAGCCGATCAATCTGCACCGCAAGCTGCCCTGGAGCCAGGCGCTGGACAAGGCGCGCGATCTGCTGGGCCTGGTGCGCATGTCCGACACCGCGTCGCGCGTGACGGCCTATCCGCACCAGTTCTCGGGCGGCATGCGCCAGCGCGCGATGATCGCGATGGCGCTGGCCTGCGAGCCGCGCCTCTTGATTGCCGACGAGCCGACCACCGCACTCGACGTCACGATCCAGGCCCAGATCCTCGACCTGATGCACCGGCTGCAGCAGGAAACCGGCACCGCCATCATCCTGATCACGCACGACCTGGGCGTGGTCGCCGAAGTGGCCGACGAGGTGGTGGTGATGTACGCGGGCTGCGTGGTCGAACAGGCCCCCGTGCACGTGCTCT
>JAYUQJ010000540.1:0-7006 GCA_043756825.1 Betaproteobacteria bacterium
ATGAAGCGGCTCATGCGGTGGGCGTCTGTTTGAACTTACCCAATTGTCCAAGCTGGCGCATGCTTGCGGTAGCTGGGAAAGCCCGACAGGCTCCTAGAACAAGCGGTGCCACTGCGCATAGCGCAGCAGGTCCACCGCGGTGCTCACGCCGAGCTTCTGGCGGATCAGCGTCTGGTGGTTCGACACCGTCTTGGCGCTCAGGTGCAGGCGCTCGGCGATGACGTCGAGCGCGTCACCAGCCAGCAGGCACTGCAGCACCTGGAACTCGCGCGGTGACAGCGCCTGGTGCGGCGCCTGTGCCTGCGGCTGGGTGGGCGCGTCGACGATGTCGGGCGACAGCACCCGCTGCTCGCCAGCGGCCACCCGCCGCAGCGCGGCCACCAGCAGCTCGGGCGGGCTGCTCTTGGTGACGAAGCCATCGGCACCGGCGGCCAGCGCCTGGGCCACCATCGCCGGGCTGTCATGCATGCTGAACACCAGCCGGCGCACCACCGGCCAGCGCATCCCGATGCGCCGCAGCAGGTCGAAGCCGCTGCGCCCGGGCATCGACAGGTCGAGCACGATCACATCCACCGGCGGCGGCTGGCGCTGCTGCAGTAACGCATAGGCGGCGTCGGCATCGGCGCATTCGGCGCTGATGCAGAAGCCCGGCTCCAGCTCGAGCAGCCGTCGGTAGCCGGTGCGCACCACGGCGTGGTCATCGACCAGCATCACGTTCAGCACCGGCACGCGGAGGGCGTCGTTGATCACCCCGGCAATGTAACCACGATCAGGCGGCAGACCGGCTCGCCACGCTGCCAGTCCAAGCTGACCCCTGCCCCTTGTCGCGGACTCGGCCCCAGCGGGCCACCCAGGTTCACCCCAGGAGGCCGTGCTGTTCGGGAACTTTTCCCGGGTCAGGCGGCATGGTGTTTGCAGACATTGGCCGGTGTGTGCCTGGCCGCCCACTGGGGCCAGACAACACAGTCACAACACCGGAGACAAACACGATGAGAACCCACCACACCAACGGCCTGGTCATGGCCAGGCTGCTGGCACGCCCGCATGCGCTGGCCCTGGCCTGGGCGGCCCTGATGCCGGCAGCCCAGTCCCAGGCCCAAACCCAGTCCCAGACCCAGCCGGTGACCGCGCTGAACCAGGTGACCATCACCGCCACCCTGCCGGACCGGCTCGACGCGGTGGCCGGCGCCAGCGCCGTCGTCACCCAGCGCCGGTTGGAAGCCGAGCGGCCCTACAGCATCCGCGAGGCCTTGCAAGGCGTGCTCGGCGTACATGTGGTCGCCGAGGACGCCTTCGGCCTGAACCTCAACATCGGTGTGCGCGGGCTGGACCCGCGGCGCAGCGCTCGCACCCTGTTGCTGGAAGACGGCATGCCGATCCAGCTGGCGCCCTACAGCGACCCCAGCGCGCACTACCACACGCCGCTGGAACGTATCAGCCGCATCGAGGTGATCAAGGGATCGGGCCAGATCGTGCATGGCCCGCAGACAGTGGGCGGGGTGATCAACTTCGTCACCCGGGCCACGCCACGCAAGTTTGGCGGCCAGGCAGAGCTGGCGCTGGGCAACAACGGCTTCCGGCGTGCCCAGGCCAGCCTGGGCGATGGCGCAGACTGGGGCGGCTGGTTGCTCGAAGCCGCCCACCGCCAGGGCGACGGCACGCGTGCGCACCACCAGCACCGCATCCAGGACGTCGCGCTGAAGGCCGATCTGACTGTGAGCCAGCGGCAGAGCCTGCGGCTGAAGCTGGGCCACTACCGCGAAGACTCCAGCTTCGGTGAGGCCGGGCTGGACCAGACACGCTACGACGCCGACCCGTACCAGAACCCGTTCAAGAACGACCGCTTCCACCTGGAGCGCACCGCCGGGCAGGTGGTGCACCGGCTGGACCTGTCGGCCGACGCGCGCATCTCCACGCAGGTGTATGCCCAGAAGGTGTTCCGCGTGTCCTACCGCCAGATCGACGCCATTGCCGAGTTCGATGGCATCGAAGACGTGGGCGGGGTACCCACGGCGCTGCTGGAGTTCGGCACGCTGCGCAGCCGCGCCCCCGACACCGGCACCCGCGACCTCGACTGCCGCATCGGCGGCAGCAGCATCGGCTACGACGTGCCCAACGGCTTCGAAGAGCGTGCGGCCTCGTGCGGCAACCAGATGCGGCCACGCCACTACCTCATCTGGGGCATCGAGCCGCGGCTGGAGATGGGCCACCAGGCCCTGGGCCTGCGCCACGAGTTGGTGGCCGGCCTGCGCCTGCACCACGAGAGCATCGACCGCCGCCGCTACAACGGCACCACGCCCACGGCACGCGAAGACTCACCCGGCACCTACTACCGCGACCGCAACGATATCCGCACCGAGGCGCTGGCGGCCTATGTGCAGAACACCACCTACCTGGGCCATTGGACGGTCACGCCCGGCCTGCGCATGGAGCGCTACACCCAGACCAACACCGCCGTGCTGGCGCGCGAAGACCGCGACGTGAACAACGGCAAACAGGTGCGGCTGAAACACGACCAGCTGTTGCCCGGCCTGGGCGTGACCTGGCTGGGCCTGCCTGGCACGACGGTGTTCGCCGGCGTGCACCGGGGCTTCGCGCCACCGCGCCCGGACGCTAACCTGAGCCCCACCGACGCCGACTACGTGCCGGTCAATCCGGAGATCAGCACCAATGTCGAACTGGGCCTGCGCAGCAGCGGGCGGAGCGCCCTGCAGTGGGAAGCCACGTTCTTCAGCATCGACTTCAAGAATCAGATCGTGCCGGGGTTTGCCGTGGGACAGGGCCAGACCTTTGCCAACGCAGGCAGCAGTGAACACCGTGGGGTGGAAGTTGGCGGCCGCTTCGACTTCGGCCGTGCCGCGGGGGGTGGTGCGCCCTATGTCAGCGCCGGCTGGACCTGGCTGCCGACCGCCAGATTCACCAGCGACCTGATGACCCCGGTGTTTGGCCCGAGCGACGAAGAGACCAGCACCTTCCGCAACGCGCGCGGCAAGCGCCTGCCCTATGCAGCGGAGCACACGCTATCGGTCAGTGTGGGCTACGAACATCCGTCGGGCTGGGACATGCGGCTGGGCATGACCCATGTCGGGCGCCAGTCCAGCGATGCCTTGAACACCGTCGCGCCCGACCCGAACGGGTCCAGCGGCCAGATCCGGGCCCACACCACCTTCAACGCCGCAGCCAATTGGCGCCTGTCGCCCAAGGGCGCCACGGTCTATCTGGTCGCCACCAACCTGGCCGACAAGCAGTACCTTGCCAGCCGCGTCAACGGCGCGGTGGCCGGTGCCCGGCGCCAGCTGATCGCCGGCGTGCGCATGGGGTTCTGACGCAGACCGGGCGGTGCCCGGATCAATCGGCTGCCGCCAGCGCCGGTAGCAGCCGGGTGTGGAAGCTGGCCGCCAGGTGCAGGCCCGGCCGGTCACCGCCGGGCTGCAGCGCATCGCACTGCAGCGTGCCACCCTGGGCCCACACCCGCTCCTGCAGGCCGGCCAGGCCGTTGCCACGCGGCAGCACCGCCTGGGCTTGCCGCTGGTCGCCGTCAAGCCTACGGTTCGGGGGCAGGCCGATGCCATCGTCCCAGGCCTGCCAGTCCACCTGCAGCGCATCACCCGGCTGCCGGCCGCCGCGCAGCCGCAGGCGCAGGCCAGCGCTGCGCGCACCCGCATGGCGCGCCACATTGGTCAGCGCCTCCTGGCTGATGCGGTACAGCGCCAGCCACAGCGGGCGCGGCAGCCACAGGACCCGGGCCGCGTCACCCTCGGGCCAGATCTGGGGCTGGCCGGCGGCGTCCTGCCAGGCCAAATCCAGCATGCAGGCCAGCCCGGGCTCCGGCCCGCTGCCCTGCCAGCTGGCCACCAGAGCCTGCAGCAGGGCCACGCCACGGGCCAGGCTCTCGGCCTGCGCGGTGTGGGCCGACGCGGGGCCGAAGGGCTGCAGCCGCGTCAGCAAGGAGCGAATGTCTTGCTGCACCAGGCTGCATTGCCCGACCATGCCATCGACCACTTGCTGCAGCCTGTCATCACCCGCCACCTGCCGCGCCAGCCACGCGGCATCCACCCGCAGCGCCGTCAGCCGCTGGCCAAACTCGTCGTGCAGATCCCGCGCCAGGCGGGCGCGCTCGTCCTCCTGCAATGTCAGCACCTGCTGGCTCAGCATGCGACGACGCCGCTCGGCCTCGTCCAGCGCCTGGGCCAGCTGGCGCAAGGCGGCCGCCAGGCGCTCCAGTTCACGGATCGGCATAACCGGCAAGGCCCGCAAGGCACGGGCATCCAGGCCCGCAGGCCCCTGGATCGCCGCCAGCAGACGGTCCAGGGGTTGCAGGCCCCGGTGCACGTTCCAGCGCGTCACCAGCAACAGGCCGGCCACACACACCAGCAGCAGCCCCAGCGTGCCGAGCAGGTTGAACAGGGCCTCGCGGCGCTCGCTCTCGGGCGAGACACGCAACGTGACGGTCCAGGGCCGGCCGTCAGGCCGCGCCAGCGGCCAGGTGCGGGCCCGCGCCGGGCCGGCTTCGCCAGGGTCCAGGGCCCGGTGCAGGGCCAGCAGGGCCCGGACCGGCGCAGCTTCGGCCGGCGCCGCGGCGGGCTGCAACAAGGGCTGGCCATCGGCATCGTGCAGCAACAGTTGCAAGTGATGCGGCGGCTGGTCGGCCAGTTTCAGGCGCAAGACCGACAGGGTCTGCATCGCTGCGGCCGGCTCGGCGCCGGCCAAGCTGCCCAGCCCGGCCAGCAGACTGGCCAGCGAGCGCGCCGCGGCCGACTCTTCGTCCATGTCGGTGCGCATGCGGCCCAAACCCAGCACCAGTGCGAGGCCCAGCACCAGAACGGCCACGGCCACCGCACGGCGCATCAGCAGACGCGGCAGGTCGGCAGGCACGGCAGCGTGCGCATCGAAGGTGTCGTGCATGGTCTGGAAGGGGACGGGGCCCGGGCCGACGAGGCGGCAGGGCCGGTTTGCGGCAGCGCCGGAAAGCGCCAGAGCCGTACCCAGGCAGCGCCGAGCTCGAGTTGAATATCAGTACAGACGATCAAAAACCGACAAGCTCGCGGGGCGGCCACCCCCGGCAGCGACCGCGGCGCACCCGCCACGGTGCGGCTCTGAGTCGGGTTGGCGCCTGACATCGGGCGCCGACGAAGAACAGCCGCCCGAAGGCGGCTGCAGGACCGCAAGGGCAGGCAGGACGCCCGCCTCGCCGGTCACTTCGGGATCTTGAAGACCCAGACCGAGCCGCCCTGCTCCAGGTAGTTGACCTTGCTGGCCACGTCCCCGCCCCACAAGGGCACTGCACCACCCCAGCCCGAGGCCACGGCCACGAACTGCTCTCCCTTGTCTTCCCAGGTGATCGGGGGCGCCACGACGCCCGAGCCGGTCTGGAACTTCCAGACGATCTTGCCGGTCTTGGCATCGGCCGCCTGCAGGAAGCCCTCGGGCGTACCCCAGAACACCAGATTGCCACCGGTGGTCAGCACGCCGCCCCACAGCGGCGCGTTGTTGGGTGCTTCCCAGACGATCTTGCCGGTCTTGGGGTCGACCGCACGCAGTGCGCCGATCGGGCCGTCGGACAAGGTCTTGATCGTGAAGCCGGCGCCCAGGTAGGCCGCGCCCTTCTTGTAGGTGACCGGCTCGTTCCAGATCTCCATGCCCCATTCATTGGACGGCACGTAGAACAGCTTGGTGTCGGGCGAATAGGCCATCGGCATCTGATTCTTGCCACCCAGGAAGGACGGCGCGGCAAACACCACATTGCCCTTCTTGCCGTCGGCGCCAGAGGTCGGGTCGCCCGGGCGGTTCTCCGGCACGAAATTGGGCCGGCCGGTTTTCAGATCGATGCCGGTGGCCCAGGTGATCTTCTTGACGAAGGGGAAGGCGTTGATCAGCTTGCCGGTCCTGGCATCGTTGACATAGAAGAAACCATTGCGGTCGGCCTTGCCGCCAAGGATCGCGCCACCTTCTTCATAGGTGATGAACTCATTGACGCCGTCATAGTCCCAGCCGTCGTTGGGCGTGTTCTGGTAGTGCCAGACGATCTGGCCGGTCTTCACGTCGATCGCCACGGTGGCGGTCGAGAACAGGTTGTCGCCCTTGCGCAGATGGCTGTTCCAGGGCGCCGGGTTGCCGGTGCCGAAATAGGCCAGGCCGGTCTTGCTGTTGTAGGTGCCGCCCAGCCAGGGGGCCGCGCCGCCGGTCTTCCACAGGTCGCCCGGCCAGGTCTTGCCGGTGGTGCCGGAGATGCCGTTGTCGCTGGCATTGCCGTCCTTGTCGAACTTCTTGCCCATGTGGCCTTCGATCACCGGACGCACCCAGACCATCTTGCCGGTCTTGGGGTCGCGCGCTTCGACCCGACCGACCACACCGAACTCACCCCCTGACACGCCGGTCAGCAGCAAACCCTGGGCGATCAGCGGCGCGGCCGAGGCCGAATAGCCGGCGGCAAAATCGTCGATCTTTTCCTTCCAGACCACTTCGCCGGTGTCCTGGTTCAGGGCCACCAACTGGGCATCCAGGGTCGCGAAGATCACCAGGTTGCCGTAGAGCGCGCCACCGCGGTTGATCACGTCGCAGCAGGGCATGATGCCGTCGGGCAGGCGGTGCTCGTACTTCCAGAGCTTGGCGCCAGTCTTGGCGTCCAGCGCAAAGATGCGCGAGTAGGACGCGGTGACAAACATCTTGCCCTTGTGGATCAACGGCTGGCTCTCCTGGCCGCGCTGCTTTTCGCCGCCGAAAGAAAATGACCACACCGGCAGCAGCTTGCCGACATTGCTGGTGTTGATCAACTTCAGCGGTGAGTAGCGCTGGCCCTGCTGGCCGACGCCCCAGCTCAGCACATCGCCGGTCGATTTGGCGTCGTTCTCGATCATCTGGTCGGTCACAACGGCCTGCGCGCCCATCGACGCCAGGCCTGCAGCCAACAACAGGCTCAAAAGTTTCAGTTTCATGGTCTCTGTCTCCTCCAGGGGGAAGGGGTTGTCACGCCGAGTGACACAACCCGGCGCTTCAGGGGGTAATC
>JAYUQJ010000541.1:0-2644 GCA_043756825.1 Betaproteobacteria bacterium
GCCCAGCGCGCCGCGCCGAGGTTCACATAGTCGTGCGGCGCCAGATTGATCTCGGCCGGTGAGCCCGCGCCTTCGATCACCAGCAGTTCATGCTGCGAGCTCAGGCGCAGGAAACTTTCGCGCGCGGCCTGCGCCAGGTGAGCGCTGCGCTCGCGCCAGGCAAGCTTCGACAGGTGCTCGGCCACATGACCTTGCAGCACCACCTGACTGGCGGTATCGCGCTCGGGCTTGAGTAGCACCGGGTTCATGTCCACGGTGGGCGTGACACGGGCGGCCAGGGCCTGGAAATACTGCGCGGCCCCGATCTCCGCAAAGCCGCCGCAACCTACCTGGAGGCTCGGCACCACGCGCGCGTTGTTGCTCATGTTCTGCGCTTTGAACGGTGCCACGTCGATTCCGCGTTGGGCGGCCCAGCGGCACAGCGCGGTGGCGAGCAGGCTCTTGCCGGCACCGCTGCTGCTGCCCCAGACCATCATGCTGCGCGTCATAGGACGTCTCCTGCGGCGCCGGCCTGCAAGGGTGGCAGTGCTGCCGGGAGGCGCCAGCACTCGCCATGGCGCGGCGGTGCGGGCCACTGGTCTGCGCGCACGGGTGCAGGCTGGCCACTGGCCAGCCACCGCCGCGCCAGCATCCAGCCGCCGTGCGAGACGATGGCGACCGGCCCGGGCGGCGGTAGCCAGGCCGCGACACGATCCAACAGGCCGTGCAGGTTCTCGCCGCCGCCGGGGCGGTGATACAAAAATCCGGCACACCAGGCATCCACTTCGTCGCGCGTGATCTGTGCCCAGGCCAGTCCGTCCCAGTCCCCGAAATCCATCTCGCGCAGCGCGGGCAGACGCTCGTGCCGCCAGCCCCAGCGCCGCAGCCAATCGCCAACGGCGGAGCAGCGCTGCAGTGGCGACGTGAGCACACGTCTGGGCAGGTCGTGGCGGCGCGCCGTCAGCCGGATACGATGCGCCAGCCGTTTGGCGCGCCGCCGGTCCACGGCCAGGTCGGTGCTGCCGATGCAGCGGCCGGCCGCCCCCTTCGGTCGGGGGTGGCGCCACACCCACAACGCCGGTGAAGATTCAAACACGGTGCGCCTCCATCACCGCCAGCCAGGCGAGCAGGCTCGTCAGCTCGACGAGCTGCTGCGTTGCACCCAGCGTGTCACCGGTGAAGCCGCCCAACCGGCGGCGCAACCAGCGAACGCAGACCAGGGTGGTCAGCGCGCACGCCGCCAGGGCTGCCATCACAGCTTGGAGAACTTCTGAGCCATCTGCGGTATTGAACCAGGAGGCGACCGACACGACCGCCATACTCACGACCACCACCCAGACCAGTGCCACTCCCAAGCCGCCGTCGTCGATCCGGGTAGCCAGCGGCTTCGCCTTGGCATGCTCTGCGTCGCCGGCGTAGGGCAGGCGCCATACCAACCAGATCGGCGCCGCGCGCGACACTGCGTGCGACCAGACCAGGGCCGAAGTCGCCCAGGCCACGGCATGCTCCGTCGGGCCGCCCGCCAGCGCGGAGACCACTGTCAGCTTCAGCACCAGGCTCAGCACCAGCGCAACGGCACCATAGCTGCCAATTCGAGAATCTTTCATGATCGCCAGTGCACGTTCCCGCTCGACCGCGCCACCCAGGGCATCGAAGGTATCAGCCATGCCGTCCTCGTGAAAGGCGCCGGTCAACCATACGGTGGCTGCCAGACTGAGCGCGGACGCCACCAGGGGCGGCCAGATCGCGAGCGCCCCGCACAGCACCGCTGCTCCCCAGACCCCGATGCACGCGCCGACCAGCGGAAAGTGGCGCAGACAGCTCTGCAGCCAGGCTGGCTCAAAGCCGACCCAGCGTGGCGTGGGCACGCGCGTGAGAAACTGCAGCGCGACAAAGAAAAGGCGCAGTTCGTGCTTCATAGAGGATGGGGCCGGTCTCCTTCCTGCGCCGACTGCCGGCTGACACCGGCCGATTCGAAACTGGCCATTTCGTTGAGCAGGCGGCAGGCCGACTCGAGCAGCGGCCACGCCAGCGCGGCGCCCGAGCCTTCGCCCAACCGAAGTCCCAGATGCAGCAGTGGTGCGACTCCGAGCGCGTGCAGCATCAGTGCGTGGCCAGCCTCGTCCGAACAATGGGCGAAGACGCAGCATGCCAGCACGGCCGGCTGCAGGCGCGCCGCCACTAGAACGGCACTGCTGGCGATGAAGCCGTCGACGACGACCACGCGGCGCTCCAGCGCGGCCTGCAGGACAGCACCGCACATCATCGCGATCTCAAAGCCGCCGAAGGCCGCCAATGCCGCCAGCGGCGTGGTGGCATCGGCATGGCGGGCCAGCACCTCGCGCAGCACGCCAACCTTGCGTGCCAGTCCGGCATCGTCCAGGCCCGTGCCGCGGCCGGTGCACACCTCGATCGGTTGCCATGCCAGGCGCGCCAGCAACAAAGCGGCCGCCGAGGTGTTGCCGATGCCCATCTCGCCGAGCAGCAGGGCGTTGCCGGGCAAACCCTGCACGACTTCTCGCCCGGCGTTGATGGCGGCCGCGCACTGGCTGTCGGTCATTGCCGGACCACTCAGGGAGTCCGCGGTGCCGGGGCCGATCTTGCGTTGCACCAGCCCCGCGCGCGGTGCAAAGTCGTGGCGAACGCCCGCGTCCACCACCGTCAG
>JAYUQJ010000542.1:0-20258 GCA_043756825.1 Betaproteobacteria bacterium
CAGCAAGACTCGGTCGCTACAGGTGGCCGCATGCCGCTCGGCCTGGCATCCTGGTGGTGCGCGCTGACACCGTCAAGGGGGCGCCGCCGGACGCTCACGCTTCAAACGACCCAGGTAAGCCACGGCATTGGCGCGCGAAGACAACAGCGTGCTGCCGTCGCCGTACAGGCCTTGTGATCTGACGTACCCCGGATCGGACACCTGGGCCGCCTGCGCCTCTGTGATCTCGAAGTGCTGGCGCGTGTCTGCGTCATACGATGCCCAACGAGCCGGCGGCGCCGGCCCCGACCACCCGCACTCCCTCTTTGGGGATTCCGTTCGTCGGAACCGATCGCAGGAGGTCCCAACTTTCCGGGCGCTTACAGACGAAATCAGCGCACAGTTCACTGCACTTTACGTAGACTGCAATACGCCGGCTGCGATCAGGGCAGCAATTTAGGAAAAAAGCGTTTCCGGAAACGAATTCTGCAGTGCACCAACCGATCACAACTGAAAACTCCGACCTCTCAGCCGTGCCAGCCACGCTGCCGGAAGCCTCGCTGCGCGAGCTCGTGAATGCGCGACTGGTGACTGGATTTGTCGCAAGGGGTGACGAAGGCGGCTTCGTCGTCGAGGCCCATCTTGGCGACGGACCGGGTCGAGCGGCCATCCTGGGAAACACCAGGGGTGGCCCGAGAGTGTTTGCCTCGCTCGGCACCGTGGCCGTGCTGCTTCAGAAATTTGGGTTCACCCAATTCATGGTGGACTCGACGAAGTACGTGCCGGGGCGAGTCAGGGCAGCCAGGCCGGATAGGTCGGCAGCCATGAAGTCAGCGGCCCCTGAGATCGGGAAGCCAAAGCACGCATCAAAGCGAAAAGGATGACCATGCAATCGACTCCGTCTGAGTCTGAACAAGACCTCCGCCAGCCGTTCATCGACGTCGTGGTCGACAGCTGGCGCTTCTCCAAGTTGTTCTCGCGCGTGCTCGGAAAGCTCGAGGCCTCTGATTCAGCTCGATATACGAACCAACTTCGATACTTTCAGAAGCGGCTGGATGAGAGCTTGGCCATCGCGGGCTTGAAGATGGTGAGTCTTGAGGGGCACGCCTACGACGCAGGAATGGCCGCATCGCCGTTGAACATCGAGGAATTCGCACCCGACGACATCCTGGTAGTCGATCAAATGGTGGAACCCGTCCTGATGGGTCCTGACGGCATCGTCAAATCTGGAACAGTAATGCTTAGGAAAGCCAACTGAACATGAAGCACTACGTTGGCATTGACCTCGGAACCACGAACAGCGCTGTATCGACGTTCGACGGCACCGACATTCGCTTGTACAAGAGCCCCGAGCAGAACGACGTGACGCCATCTGCGATCTTCATCGATCGCCGCGGCAACAAGTATGTTGGCCAACGCGCCTACGACAACGCGGCACGAAGCCCGGACAACGCAGCAACCGGCTTCAAGCGGTTCATGGGCACGAGCACGCCAGTCAAGCTCTCGGCTGTTGACTTGGTCATGACACCTGAAGAGTGTTCGGCCGAAGTTCTTCGGGTCTTGTATGGGTACTTGCCCGAATCGATTCGGAACGATCCAGACACGGGGACCGTGATCACCGTTCCGGCAGCGTTCAATCAGATGCAGAAAGACGCGACCATGTCTGCAGCGGAGAGCGCCGGCTTGGGAAAGGTCGCACTCATGCAGGAGCCAGTCGCTGCGGTCATGAGTGTCATGCGTCAACGCAAGAGCGACGGCATGTTCTTGGTCTACGACCTGGGTGGTGGGACGTTGGACATCGCCATTGCGGAAAGCATCAGCGGACGGGTCAGTTTGATGGCGCACGGCGGGATTGCTATGTGCGGGGGCCGCGACTTCGACCGCATCCTGATGGACAGCATTGTGAAGCCGTGGTTGCCTGACCACTTCGATTTGCCAGAGGATTTCTCTGTCGACAAGAAGTTCGCGTCACTGCGGCACATGGCGAATTGGGCCACCGAGAAAGCAAAGATCGACCTCTCCTCCAAGGAAGAGTCTGTCATCAGCCTTGATGACTCTGAGCTGCGCGTCAAGGATCGCTCAGGCGCCGACATCTACCTCGACATTCCCCTGACCCGTGCGCACTACGACGCACTCATTGCCGAGAAGGTGCTCGAGTCGATCAATTCGGCGCGAGAAACGATGGAAAAGGTCGGGCTGACATCGCATGACATTGGGCGCGTCGTCTTCGTCGGAGGGCCCACACAGTACAAGCCGTTGAGGGACAAGGTGGCCTTCGAACTTGGCATCGCTGCATCGACCGACGTCAATCCGATGACTGCGGTGTCTGAAGGTGCTGCAGTCTTCGCGGAATCGATCGATTGGTCCAGCCACAACCGCGGCCGCAAGAGTGGGCGAGGGTCGCTTGCAGCCAGTGGCGCCTTGAACCTGGGATTCAGCTTCGTTTCGCGCACACCGGACGTCAAGGCCAAGGTGATTGCAAAGCTGGGCGGCAAGGCCGCGGAGGGTGCAAGCTTTCAGATCGACAGCATCGACACGGGCTGGTCTTCGGGAAAGATTTCTCTCAAAGACGGCGCTGGCGCTGATGTTCCCCTGTCCAAGCCCGGCGAGAACGTGTTCAAGATCTTTGTGTTCGACGCAGCAGGTGGACCGATAGCTTTCGAAAACAACAAGATCGTCGTCACTCGGACTGCAGCGCAGATCGATGCAATTCCCGCCTCTCACTCGATTGGTGTTGAGGCACGTGAAAAGGTCGGCGGACGATTCGCACTGGACTACTTCGTGAGGGAAGGCGACCAGCTTCCGAAGAAGGGGGCCAAACGGTACAAGGCCGACGAAACGCTTCGAGCAGGGTCACCTGGAGCGCTTCGATTCAAGCTGTTTGAAGGTGAGATCCAGGACCCCGTCTCAGACAATCGATACATCGGCACATTTCAGATCGACGGCACCGACTTCTCCGATGGGGTGATCGCCAAAGGCGCTGAGCTTCTCGTCGAGTACGAGGTCCTTGACTCTGGCCAGATCGTCCTGGAAGTCACGGTCCCGTCCATCGGTGGAAACTTCCACAGCGGAAGGAACTTCTACTCCCGGCAGGAAGGGCAAATCAACTACTCCGACGCCGCAAAGCGTGTCGCCGAAGAAGCAGGACAGGTTTCTGCTCGGTAGCGCCAGTAGAACTGGATGCCCTGGGTGCTGAGCATGCGGGCTTGCAGCGAGCCGCCGTGCGGCAGCTTGTCCACCGTCACGTAAGTCCCAGCTGGAGCGTACTTCAGCAGCGGCGGCAGGCCGCCAGGCTTGGTCGTGGGCATGTCGTCTCGTCAGTCAGTCCGAGCCATCGTCGCGCATCGCATCGGAGGTTTAAGTCCCTCCGGTGCCAGCGAGGACACTTTTTCTTGGTGCCAGTCTGGTGCCAGTTTCGAACGGAATGGTATGACAACTCGGGAGACGACGAAATCACTAAGTGCCTGATTTAAAAAGAAAATCGGTCGTCCCAGGAAAGCCCAGAAAATCCCGTTCTGGGTTTCTCATAATCCTTTGGTCATTGGTTCGAACCCAATACGGCCTAAGCCGTTACCAACAAGTTCTCTACGCATTGACAGTCCGATTTCCTTGTAAATCAACGACTTACGAGTGACGTTGACGCACTGAACTTCTTGATAATAGCTTACCAGTACCCCAGACTCTGTCGCTGGCAAACTCAACCGCAGGGGTCCGAAGGCGGGCGGGCAAGGTCAACCGAGGCCCCGCTGAGCGGGGTCTTCCGGGACGCCAACACAGGGCTCACGCCAAGCCACGCGCCTTTTCTGTAACCCTGGCCAGCAGTGCGCTGAGCGTCTTGGGGTCGACCGGCTTGACCAGGTGGTGGTCGAAGCCCGCATCACGGGTGCGCTGCAGGTGTCCGACGGGTCGCCCCAGCCGGTCTGGGCGATCAAGGTGATGTGCGCGCCCCAGGGCTGGTCGCGGATGCGCTGGGCGACCTGGTAGCCATTGAGCTTGGGCATGCCCAGGTCGAGCAACGCAACCTCGGGGCGCAGCGCCTGGGCTCGCTCAAAGGCCTGCTCGCCGTCGAATGCAACCACGACATCGAAGCCGTCCATCGTGAGCAACATCTCCAGCGATTCGGCAATATCGTGCGAGTCGTCGGCCACCAGCACCCGCAAGCCGGCAGCCGTGCCGGCCTGCGCCCCGGTAACCGGCTCGGCCGGATCCAGCACCGCCGCTGCAGCCGGCGGCGCAGCGGGCAGAGGCAGGCGGACGCTGAACTCGCTGCCCTGCAGGCGCCCCGCGCTGCGCGCAAGCACCTCACCACCATGCAGGGTCACCAAGGCACGCACCAGCCACAAGCCGATGCCCAGACCGTCCTGGCTGCGGGTCAGTGCCGGCTCGCCCTGGCTGAACATCTCGAAGATGTCGGTCAGACGGTCGGCCGCAATACCGTTGCCGTTGTCGGCCACCGTGACCAGCAGATGGTCGCCATCGAGCCGGGCGGTCAGGCCGATGCGGCCGCCCGGGTCGGTGTACTTGGCGGCATTGATCAGCAGATTGGAAAAGATCTGGGCCAGGCGGGTCAGATCGCCGTCCACGTCCACCGGCTGAGGCGGCAGCACGACGCTCAGCGCATGATGGCGGGCGTCGATCACCGGCCTGGCGATCTCCACCGCCTGTTCGATGAAGGTGACCAGGTCCAGACGCTCGCGCCGCAGCGTAAGCCGGCCGCCGGCAACGCGCGAGACATCCAGCAAGTCTTCGAGCAGGTGCACCATCTGGCCTACCTGGCGCTCAATGATGCTGCGGCACCAGACCAGCTCAGGGTCCTGCGGGCCCTTGCGCCGCAAGACCCGCACCGCATTGCGGATAGGCGCCAGCGGGTTGCGCAGTTCGTGGGCCAGCGTAGCGATGAAATCGTCCTTTTTCTGATCGGCTTCGCGCAGCGCCTGGGTCGCACGCTTGCTCACATCGATGTCGGCCGCCACCCCGATGACCTGCAGCACCTGGCCGTCAGCGTCGCGCCTGAACACCGTCTCACGGCTGCTGAACCAGCGCCATTGCCTGGACCGGTGACGCAGACAGTACTCGGTCTCCTGGGTCTGGCCGTCGGCCAGGCCGGCCAGTGCCACAGCATCGCTCTCCACCCGCGCCCGGTCATCGGGGTGCAGGTTGTCCAGCCTGAAATCCGCACCCCACTGGCTGGCCTGTTCGTCCAGATAGCCCAGCGCCGCACCCGCGTGGCGGTTGACCCAGACATCGCGCCGCGCAACGATGTCAAACCCATACAGGATGCTGGGCACCACCTCGGCCAGGCGCTCGACGAACTGCCGCTCCTGCTCCAGCGCGTCCAGCGCGGCACGCTTGGCGGAGATGTCCTCCACCGCAGCGATGAGGTGCACGGCCTGGCCAGCCCGATCGCGCAGGACCGACACCGTCAGGTTGGCCCAGACCACAGCCCCGCCCTTGCGACAGAAGCGTTTTTCCCGGCTGTAGGTTTCTATCTCATCGGCCAGCAGCCGAACCATTTGCGCCTTGTCGATGAACCGGTCCTCGGCAAAGGTGATGTCGGCGAAGGTCAGTTGGGTCAGCTCGGCCTCTGCGTAGCCGGTGATGCGACAGAACTTGGGGTTGACGCGCAGAAAGCGGCCGTCGAGACCGACATGAGCGATGCCCACAGCGGCGCTCTCGAAGATGCTGCGAAACCGGGCCTCGCTGGCGCGCACCAACTCGTCCGCTGTCCGCTCGGCGGTGATGTCCAGTGCCGCGATGAGTGCTGCCACCGGCCGACGCTGGCCTGGCGACGATGGGTCGAAAAAAACCTGCTTGCGCACCCGCAGCCAGCGCTGCTGGCCCGAGGGCCAGCACACGCGCAATTCCATCGCGAACCAGCCCGAACTGCCAGGCACCAGGCTGTCCGCGATGCGCTGCATCACCTCGGGTCGGTCGTCGGGGTGAAAAACCTCATGCAGCCGGTCGCGCGGCACCACCGTGGCTTGCTCGCTCAGACCAAACATGCGCGCGGCCTCGGTCGACAGTGCCACCATGCCGGTCTGGTAATCGACATCGGCCAGCGCCAGCCCGGCCAGATGGACCCCGAAGGCCAGCCGCTCCTGGCTGGCACGCAGGGCTGCCTGAGACAGACCCCGCACCGTGACATCCTCCCAGACCGACAGCAGCCTCAGCTCACCCCGGATCCTGACGACACGCACCTTCACCTGCATGTCGCGCAATTCGCCGGACTTGGTGATGTGCTGGGTCTCGAAGGCAGCACTGCCGGTGGCCAGGATGCGGTCGCGCCAGGCCGTGTTCTGCAGGCGATAGGCCGGCGCCACCACGTCTCGCACCTGGCGTCCGATGAAATCGTGGCGCGCATAGCCGCAGCCTTGAGCGGCCGCTTCGTTGCAAGCCAGGATCGTGCCGCTGGTCGGCTCGATCAGCACCACGCCGGCCGGGGTCAGGTCGAAGATGGTGCGAAATTGCTCCTCGCTGTCGCGAAGGCGCGCCCGCGCGCGAGCCTGCTCGGTCATGTCGCGCACGATGACCGATATGCCGATCAGTGCCTGCGGAGGCAAGCCATGCGGTGACAGCGTGATGGATACCGTCAAGCGCTGGCCGTCGGGCCGGATGCAATCGGTCTCGTGCTGCACCGGCCGGCCTTCGCGCAAGGCTGGCAGCGCGGCGGCGAACGACGCTGCCGGGTCGTCGGGCACGATCAGCGCCGACACTGGGTGGCCCAGGGCCTGGCTCGCGGCATGCCCGAACAAGCGTTCAGCAGCCGGGTTCCAGCTCTGCTCTTGCCCGTCCGGATCGAGGCTGAGGATGGCGTCTGCCGAGGTGTCGACAATCACCTTGAAATGCTCGGCATGCTGGCGCGCGCGCTGCCACTCGTTCTCGAAGCGGCGGCGGTCACTGACATCGAAAAAAGTGAAACGAATCGCGCTGCACCATGCCTGTTGCATCGCGCACTTCGGTGCCGTTCAACTGCACGGCCAGGGGCTCGCGGCCCGGGCGTTGCAGATCGCAGGCGACCTCCTTGACTGCACCCTGCAGGCGCATCAGAGGCCGCAACGGGGTCTCGAAGAACTCCTGGCTTGGCGCGGTCATCAAATCTTGCAACCGGCACTGTGCCAGCAGGTCCGCGCGGCCATGGCCGGTCAGGTTCAGAAAGGCCTGGTTGACACGGGTGACCGTGCCGTCCTGCAAGGTGCTCAGCTAGGCGCAGGGCACCTGCTCGTGCAGGTCGTCGCCCGTCTCCCCGGCCAGGGGCGGATTGACTGGGCCCCTCGGCGCGCTCTGGCCATAGCCGACATCGTGAGACTCCTTGCCTTGGCTGAAACTCTCTCATAGATGAAGATCACTGCCCCGCCGTGCAGGCCGGCACTCATGGCGGCTGGAATCATATTCAGTGCCGCCGTGCCAGGGGTTTTCTAAACCGGATCAGGCCAACAGCCGCCAGAGGGCTACGCGAGACTCAGCCGGCGCGCGCGCGCAGGGCCGCCAGGATCGCCAGCCCAACTTGCTGGATGTCGAGCGGCTTGACCAGGTGGTTGTCAAAACCGGCGGCCTGCGATGTGCTGCGGTCAAGTTCGCTGCCGAACGCCGACAGTATCAAGGCCGGCAGGTCGCGCCCGTGAGGCATCCGGCGAAGTTCGCGCAGCAGGTCCAGACCGGTGCGTCCCGCGTCCAGGTTCAGGTCGGTCAGCAGCAGATCGAAGCCGCCGTGCTGCAGCCGGCGCTGGGCATCGACAAAGCGCACAAAGACTTCCACGCGCAGCCCCAGCGAAGTCAGCATCGAGTGGCAGCTCTCGGCGATGTCGGGTTCGTCTTCGACATAGACCACCCGCAATCCCTGCAACAGGCCGAGCTGGGCGGGTTTGACCGCGCCCCCGCCCGGGTCGATCTGCTGCGCTGCGCGGGCCTGCAGGGGCAGGCGCACCAAGAACTCGGCACCCTCGCCCAGGCCTGCGCTGGCCGCCGTGACCTGGCCGTCGAACAGGGTGACGATCTGACGCACGATGGCCAGGCCCAGGCCCAGCCCGCGATGGCCACCTCGCGCACCGCCGCCCTGCCGGAAGGGCTCGAAGATATGCGGCAGATCGTCAATCGATATACCCACACCTGTATCCCGCACTGTCATCAGCAATTCGGTGTCCGTCAAGTCGACGCTCAGCACCACGCTTGCGCCAGATGCGCTGGCCTGCACCGCATTGCTGAGCAGGTTCCAGACCACCTGCTCCAGCCGGGCCGGATCGGTGTGCACCAGGGCCGACCGGTCGAGAGGGCCGACGCGCGTGAGGCTGACCCCCTTGTCATGCGCCGCGCTGCGCACCACATCAGCCGCACGGTCGATGACCTCCAGCACATCCACTTGCTGATACTCAAGGTGCAGGTTGCCACTGAGGATGCGCGAGATATCCAGCAGGTCATCGATCAGGCGGGCTTGCAGTCGCACGTTGTGCACGATACGGTCGGCGGCGCGGGCTGCCTGCACCGGGTCCAGGTCGACCCGACGCAATACCTGCGCCCAGCTCAACGTGGATTGCAGGGGCGTGCGCAACTCGTGCGACACCTTGGCCAGGAACCGGTCTTTCTGCAGGCTGGCCTCCTCGGCCGCGGCGCGGGCGGCCCGGGCCTGCTCAATGGCCAGCTCCAGGTCGCGGGTGCGCGCGTTCACCCGCTGCTCCAGGTCAGTGCCTTCGATGCGCAGTACATCCTCCACGGCTCGTCGCTGGGCCACCTCCAGCTCGAGCGCCAACTTCGCGGCGGACAGGTCGGCCAGGGTCGGAATGGCCAGGATGCGCGGCATCAACAGCATCAAGGCAGCTGCCGTCAGCAAGGACGCCGCAGCGGTGACGGCCTTGACCATGCCGCTCATCCAGTAATCGGGATTCCAGACCGTCCAGACCTCGATCCAGTGGGTGGCACCGCAGCTGACGATGAAGGTGGCGAACAGTGCAACGATCCAGTCGAAAGGCAGGTCTTTGCGTTTGCGCAACAGATGCACCAGCGTGACAGGGATCGACACATAAGCCAGGCCAATCAGGCTGTCGCTCACCACATGGGTCCACAGAAGCGCAGGGTCCCAAGTGAAGCAGTAGCCATGCGGCAGGAGGTTGCCGGGCACCCCGCGCCTGCCCATCAGCCAGGTCAACAAGCCGGCAAGACCGATGCCGGCGGCAGACGCACCGACCAGCCCGGGGCGAACAAGCAACGAACGCAACATGGAGAGACCCTTGTCTGGCAGGCCCGCCACGCATGGCTCGCCCCGCAGACGAAAAGAACGCACTTAATTCAGCGGTGGCAAAACCTTGTGGAGCACCGCAGTCTCAAAAGGCTTGCGCAGGTAGTGGTCGAACAGCTCGAAGGCCTTGGAAAAACGGTCGTCCGCACGACCCCAGCCGGTCACCGCGATCAGCACCACAGTGTCGCCAAAGCGCAGGCGCAGGCGCGAGGCCAGTTCTTGCCCGTCCATCGTGGGCATGTCGATGTCAAGCAGCACGCAATGGGGTAGAAAAGAGTCGATGATCGACAAGGCATGGGCGCCATCCCGCGCTGTACGCACGGTATAGCCGTCGGCCTGCAAGGCACTGGCCAGCGCCTCGGCTGCGTCAGACACGTCGTCGACCACCAGCACACGAACTTCAGAATCTTCCATCAGGGCAGCACTGCTCCGTAACCGGGTTGCTTACCAATGTAGCAAATTGCCAGGCCTGAAGTGATACCCCGCCAGGTTAGCTTCCAGCCAGCGCGGTGATGGCCTCAAAGACCGGGGCCGCAGCGGCGATCAACCGCTGCGGCCCCGGAATGGCAGCCCCTTGCAGGGCTGACATGTCATTCAGCGTGCAGTGCTACGGCGGAAGATGTTGACGATCGCCAGAAGGATGATCGCGCCGAGCAATGACACCCCCATGGATGCCATGCTGAACACATCCTGGTTGATGGTCGGTACGCCCATCAGTGGTGAGATGAACCAGCCGCCGAGCATTGCCCCGACGATGCCCACCACGATATTCAGGAAGATGCCCTGCTGATGATCGGTTTTCATCACCATGCTGGCGATCCAACCGATCAAGCCGCCAACCACCAACCAGATAAGAAAGTTCATGTCGCGCTCCTAGAGGGTTCGAGAATCAAAAAGAGTGATCAACTGTGCGGTCAACACGCTGCCAAGCCGCACGACTGGCTGGTTTGGCCTCTTGCCAGGTCAAGCGGGACCCACCCTTGACACGCTCCCATTCGCGGGCAAAGTCGTCGTCCCAGGCATCGTCCCTGCTGAGTTGACGCCGGCCGCTATAACCCAGTGCAAACGCGGGTTGATAGTCCAGATAGCTGCGCCCTGGCACGTAATAGGGCTCGGTTTGATAGGAACTGGTCCAGTACGCATCTTCTGCGGCGGGATTGACAGCACGGGCGATCGCCTCACCGGTCTTGCCCCCGACTGCAGCGCCCACGGCCGCCCCAGCCGCCATGCCCAGGGGCCCGCCCACAGCGCCGAGCGCAGCGCCCGCCAATGCACCGCCGCCAGTGCCGACGCCGGAGCCCAGGTTGTGCTCGCCCAGCGCGTCGCCGG
The DNA here is from genome assembly GCA_043756825.1 of Betaproteobacteria bacterium. Taxonomy (GTDB): domain Bacteria; phylum Pseudomonadota; class Gammaproteobacteria; order Burkholderiales; family Burkholderiaceae_C; genus Pseudaquabacterium. Next base: position 10,538 of record JAYUQJ010000542.1, read on the forward strand.
GCTTCGGGTTGACCACTTCACCCGCGCCCTTGCCCGCAAAGCCACCGGCTACCGCCCCGATGGCCGCGCCGGCCGCCATGCCCACAGGCCCGGCTGCCAGCCCAATCGCCGCACCTGCGGTGGCGCCGGCGCCGACACCCACGCCAGTGGCCACGCCGTGGTTCTGCAGGTCGTCATCGAAACGGGGGTTCACCGCCTCGCCGACACCTTCGCCGGCAATGCCGCCAGCCGCCGCACCCACCGCCGCACCGACCGCAGCACCCAGCGGCCCGCCCACAGCCGTGCCAACCAGGGCGCCCGTCACGGCGCCGCTGCCGGCGCCCACGCTGGTCGCAAGGCCATGCTGATTGTCGGTGCCATCCACCGTCGGGTTGATCTGCTCGGCCACTTCACGGCCGGCCAGCGCGCCGCCAACGGCGCCAATCACCATGCCGGCCAGCGCACCCACCGGGCCGCCCAGGGCCGAGCCTGCGATCGCGCCGGCCAGCGCGCCACTGCCAGCGCCGACGCCAGTGCCCACCTCATGGGCATCATCATCAAGCCGCACCGGCTTGACAGTCTTCTCGTTCAGTTGGGTCATCTTGATTTCCTTGCGGTTTGAACACTCGCATCACACTGACGCGCAGCGAAATGATCCCCGTCATCTAGTTCTTGCTGCGTAGGAAGATGCCTTCGGCACCTGTCGGTCAGCACACCCGATCGCATGACAGCCAACAGGGCGACACCGCCGTGCGGGTGCGCGCGCCAGCCTGGGCGCAATGTCCTACACCCGCGCGGCACACCTGCCGACGAACGCAGCCTTTGCCGGGCGATGCAATGCAGGCCAGAGATCAAACTTCCGAGCCCGCGCCATGCAGAAGCTTGCGACAGAAGACGCCCCCAGCGCCAGCCCGGTCACCGTGCGCATGTTGGGCGCACTCAGCACCATCGCCGGGTTGCTGACGGTGGCCATGCTCTACCTGGGGCGCGATGTGCTGGTGCCGTTCGCCCTGGCGGTGTTGCTGGGATTCGTGCTCGACCCCTTGGTGACCTGGCTGCGCCGGCGCGGCCTGCCCCGCGGCGCATCGGTGGCGCTGGTGACGCTGTTCACCGTGGGGCTTCTGGGCGCCACATCGCTGTTTGTGGGATCACAAGCAGTGCAACTCAGCAAGGATTTGCCCACCTACCAGTCAACGATCCAGACCAAGCTGCGCGCCCTGCGCCAAACGCTGACCGAACGCAACGGGCTGGAAGCCACCATCCGCCTGCTTGACGTGCTGGGCGGCGAGATCGATGCCACGCGGCGGGCCATTGATCACACCACCAGCGTGCAACACCGCCGTTGGCCCGGGTGCAGTTGGAGCCTGCGCCACGGTCGGCGGTGCAAGCGGCCACCGACCTGATCGGGCCCCTGCTGGCACCCGTCGGCACCGCAGGCCTGGTGTTCGTCTTCGTGATCTACATCCTGCTCGAGCGCAATGACCTGCGCGACCGCCTGATCCGGTTGGTGGGCAGCAATCTGCACCTCACGACTGACACATTGGGCGAGGCCGGCGACCGGGTCAGCCGCTACCTGACGATGCAATTGCTGGTCAACGTGAGCTACGGCTTGCCGATGGCCGCCGGCCTGGCGCTCATCGGTGTGCCGGGCGCCCTGCTGTGGGGGGGTGGTGGCCGGCATGATGCGCTTCGTGCCCTATATCGGGCCCGCCATGGCGGCGGCGTTTCCGCTGGCCCTGGCTTTTGCGGTCGACCCCGGCTGGCATATGGTGATCTGGACCGCCGCGCTGGTGCTCACCCTCGAACTGCTCAGCAACAATTTGGTCGAACCCTGGCTGTACGGCGCAAGCACCGGGCTTTCGCCGGTGTCCCTGATCCTGTCGGCGGTGTTCTGGACCGCCTTGTGGGGACCGATAGGCTTGGTGATGACCACGCCGCTGACGGTTTGCCTGGCGGTGCTTGGTCGGCATATCCCGTCGCTGGAATGGCTGGACATCCTGCTGAGCAGCCAGCCGGCCTTCGACCCACCCACCCGCCTGTACCAACGCTTGCTGGCGGGCGATGTCGAGGAGGCCATCGACATGGCCGGCACCCAGATCGGTGCGAGCACGGTACAGGCTTTCTACAGCGAGTGCGCGGTGCCCGCGCTGCAGTTGGCAGCCAACGATCACCGCCGGGTTTCCAGTGTGGAACACCGCCTGCGGGTGTCGACCGGTATCCATGCCCTGGTGCGCGAATTGCGCGACGAGCACCCGCCAGCTGTGGTGTCGGAGGCCGGGCCCTTGCTGCTGTGCATCGGCGCACGCTGGGAGGTCGACGCCGTGGCCGCCGACATGCTGGCCCATGCGCTGGCGCTGGACGGCATCAATGCCAGGTCCATGCCGGCCGGAGCGGTCAGCGCCGAACAGATCAGCCGCCTCGACCTGGCCGGGGTTCAGGGCGTTTGCCTGTCCTACTTCAGCCCGACACCGGAGGCCCACCTGCGCTATGTGGCGCGTCGTTTGCGCCGGCGCCAGCCCGGCCTGCAGATCGTGGCAGCCTTGTGGAATGCGCCGCCCGCGCTGCTGGCCCCCGGAGCGGCCGCCGAGTTGGGTGTGGATGCGGTGTGGTGCACACCGTGATCGAGGCCAGCCAGTGTCTGCTAAGCCGCTCGGGCACGGCCCATGCCGTGGTCAGCCCTGCGCCGCCGGCAACGCAATCGCCTGGCCCCGCCGATCAGGCTGGCGCGGCTGGGATAGAAGCGTTGTCGATGCCTTTGCCGGCGGCGATGGCCCAGACCGCACAGCGCCTGGCCGATGTGTTTGACGCGTCCGCCGCGATCGTGAGCCTGATCGATCAGACCTGCCAGGTCTGGCAAGCTGGCAAGCACCCGGGCCGGTCGGGTCCGTCGGGCACAGCGCAGGCGCCACACCTTGAAGTACTGATGGAATGGTCGCTGGACCAGTCGCAGCCCCAGGCGGTCTACGACATCGCGCGCGACCCCCGTCTGGCCCAGCAGGCCCCATTGCAGCAGGCCGGCGTGCGCTTTGTCGCCACGACGCCCCTGCGCACTTCGGCAGGCGAGATGGTCGGCGCGCTGTGTGTGATGGACAGCGAACCCAGGCAACTGAGCGAGCGCGAAATCCATTTGCTGGAAACTGTGGCGGACGAGTTGATGCGCAGCGTGCCAGCCCATGGCCCGGGCTCGGCCGCTGTGCAGGCGCCACCCGAGTTGGCTGCACTGGCCCAGTCACGCGGGCTGCAAGTCGCGCCGACCTGACGCTTGCGTGCGCAAACCCGGACGGCGGCCTGCCCCGCCCACGCAAACTCAGCCTGGCCCGGTATGCGGCAGCATCAGTTCAAACCATGTGCCGTCTGGCTCGCGCGATCGACCGATCAAGGACCCGCCATGGGCACGGGTGATCCGTGCGGCGGCCGCCAAGCCCAGCCCCAGGGACGCCGGCATACCTCTGATGGCCGGCCCGCCGCCAAACAGGCGCAATTGAAGCTCTTCGGCGAGCACTGCAGCAAAAGCGATCTGCAGCATCACCGCAAGATCGGCACGTCCCTCGATCGAGACAGTCACCGGCTGCCCCTGACTATGGCTCGCAGACAGCAGCAACAGTTGGTCTACCGCCTGGGCCAGCAAGGTCGCATCGAAGACTGTCCTGCTCGGGCCATCGGCAGTCAGGGTAATGGCCGGGCAATCGGGCCGGGCCTCGCCAGCGGCTTGAACACAGCCGGCGACCAGCGTCCGCAAATCGCCATGCGCCATCGTGGGCCGCAGACTGTCGGACGGCAATTGGCTGAGGTTGGCCAGGTGGTCGACCCGACGGCCGGTCGCCGCAGCGGCCCGCTTGATGCGCTCGCCTGCCTGATGCACGCCCGGACTGGCGGCGCGGCGCAGCACGACCTCGGCATTCAACATCAGCGACGCCAGGTGGGTGCGGATATCGTGCAACAGCGCGGCCTGCGTCAGTGCATGCCGTTGCGCGGCGCGATGGGCCTCGCTCAGCCGCTGAGCAAGCAAGCGGCGTTGCCGATGCAGGTCGCCGAACACCTTGACCTTGGCTGTCAGCACCGCTGCATCCAAGGGCTTGTAGAGAATGTCAAACGCAGCCGCGTCATCACCGTCAAGGGGATGCACCCGGTCGGGGGCGCGGTGCCCCCCGGGCATGAGAAAAATGATCGGCAGGTGACGGGTGTGGGCCGATCCCCGCATCGCCTGGGCCACTGCGTAGCCTTCCATGTCCGGCAGGCGCAGATCGATCAAGGCCAGGGCCACATCCTGGATCTGAAGCTGCGCTAGGGCGCCGGCCGCAGACTCGGCCGTGGACACGGCCACCGCAGGCTTTGTCAACAGGGCTTGTACTGTCCGCACGATTTGCGGGTCATCCGCCAGCAACAGCACGGTCGGCGGATTCGGGTCGACAAGCCGCAGCAGCCCGTGTTCCTTGTCTTTCAGCATCCACCGATTCTTCAAGCTGAATCGTGCGCGCCTTGTAGGCCGACACCGCATCCGCAAGCCGGCACTTGGGCAGATTTGCGGGCAGTGCGCGCTTTCAAGCCCGCGTCGCGTCACCCTTCGCCTGCGGGCGTGACCCCGGCGGAGATCGCCACCCACCACAGGTGCGCCGTCGGCCAACAGGCCCGGCGGCGCAGCGGGAAAGCGCTGGGCCGTAAGCGCCCTGCAGATCAGGCGCTGCCGGCGTGTTTGGCAGCATGGGCAGCATGGGCAGCAGAACCAAGGGGGGATCGAGCAGCAGGTTTCATTGGGCTTGACTATTTCTGCGATGCAGCATTTCAAACCTATCAGTCAAGATGAATCGATGCAGTTCATACATCGCGTCTTCACCACCCCCCAAGGAAACCGCCATGTCCCTGATCAACACCCCGGTCCAACCCTTCCAGGCCACCGCCTATCACAACGGCAAGTTCGTGCCGGTCACGCAGGATTCGCTCAAAGGCCACTGGTCGGTGGTCTTTTTCTACCCGGCTGACTTCACCTTCGTCTGCCCCACCGAGCTGGGAGACCTGGCCGACCACTACGACACCTTCAAGGCGCTGGGCGTGGAAATCTATGGTGTGTCCACCGACACCCACTTCACCCACAAGGCCTGGCACGACACGTCCCGAGACCATCGCCAAGCTGCGCTACCCGCTGATCGGCGACCCGACCGGTCGCATCACCCGCAACTTCGGCGTGATGATCGAAAAAGAGGGCCTGGCGCTGCGCGGCACTTTCGTGATCAACCCGGCGGGCCAGATCAAGCTCTGCGAGGTGCACGACAACGGCATCGGCCGCTGCGCCACCGAGCTGCTGCGCAAGGTGCAGGCCGCCATCTACGTGGCCAACCACCCCGGTGAAGTCTGCCCCGCCAAGTGGACGCCGGGCGCTGAATCATTGACGCCGTCACTCGACCTGGTCGGCAAGATCTGATCTGCCTGCCGCCCGCTGCCACCGCCCCGCCGGAGATGACCATGTTGGACGCCGCCCTCTAAGCCCAGTTGAAAAGCTACCTGGAACGCCTGCACAGGCCGATCGAGCTGATCGCCACGCTCGATGGCAGCCCCGCGTCGCGCGAGCTGCAGGCCCTGCTGGCCGACGTGGCCGCCTGCTCGGCCCGGGTGGCGGTGGTCGAGCGTGACGATGGCGAGCGGGCGCCGTCATTCGCCATCGCGGCAGCCGGTGAACCCCCGCGGGTGCGCTTCGCCGGCCTGCCGATGGGCCATGAATTCACCTCGCTGGTGCTGGCGCTGCTGCAGGTAGGCGGCCACCCACCCAAGCTGGAGGCCGAGCTGATCGATCAGATCCGCGCGCTGGACGGCGACTACAGTTTCGAGACCTGTATGTCGCTGAGCTGCCAGAACTGTCCGGACGTGGTGCAGGCACTGAACATCCTGACCGCCCTGAACCCGCGCATCCACCATGTGGCGATCGACAGCGCACTGTTCCAGGACGAGGTGGCGCAGCTTGTGTCGGTGCAGGCCACCGACGGCCCCAAGTTCGCCACCGCATTGGAGCAACATGTGCGCCAGTACGCCGTGGATGTGATGAATGCGCAGCGCGCCGTCTCGCTGGTGGCAGGTGAGCTGCTGGAAGTGACACTGGCCAGCGGTGCCACCTCGCGCAGCAAGGCCGTGGTGCTGGCCACCGGCGCGCGCTGGCGCGAAATCAACGTGCCCGGTGAGCAGCTCTACCGCAACCGGGGCGTGGCCTACTGCCCGCACTGCGATGGCCCGCTGTTCAAGGGCAAGCGGGTGGCGGTGATCGGCGGCGGCAACTCGGGCGTGGAGGCCGCCATCGACCTGGCCGGCCTGGCGGCCGAGGTGACGTTGATCGAGTATGCCGACACGCTGCGCGCCGACGCGGTGCTGGTGGCCAAGCTGCGCAGCCTGGCTCATGTGCGCATCGTCACCGGGGCCCAGACCACCGAGATCACCGGCGACGGCAGCAAGGTCAACGGCCTGCGCTTCACCGACCGGGCCAGCGGCATCGCACACCAGGTCGCGCTGGAGGGGGTGTTCGTGCAGATCGGCCTGGTGCCCAACACCGAATGGCTGAAGGGCGCGATCGACCTGTCACGCCATGGCGAAATCATGGTGGACGCCAAGGGCCAGACCTCGCTGCCAGGGGTATTCGCTGCCGGCGACGCCACCACCGTGCCCTTCAAGCAGATCGTGATCGCGGTGGGTGATGGCGCCAGGGCCGCGCTGGGCGCGTTCGACCACCTGATCCGGCTGCCGGCGGCCGAAATGCTGGCCTGACCCGCCGCCGCGCTGCCGGTATCAGCGCGGCGTCAGGCGCATCTGGGCGGCGCGGGCATGGGCCTGCAGGCCCTCGCCCTGGGCCAACTCGGCAGCGATCGGGCCCAAAATCTGGGCGCCGGCCTGGCTGACCTCGATCAGGCTGCTGCGCTTCTGGAAGTCATACACCCCCAGCGGTGACGAAAAACGCGCCGTGCCCGACGTGGGCAGCACATGGTTGGGGCCGGCGCAGTAATCACCCAGGCTCTCGCTGGTGTAGGCGCCCAGGAAGATTGCGCCGGCGTGGCGCAGCAGCGGCTCCCACCGCTGCGGATCGGTGCTGGACACTTCGAGGTGCTCGGGTGCAATGCGGTTGCTGAGGGCGCAAGCCTCTTCCATGCTGCGGGTCAGGATCAAGGCGCCGCGGCCCGCCAGCGACGCCCGAATCACCGCCTGGCGCGGCATCTCCGGCAGCAGCCGGTCCATCGCGGCCTGCACCTGGGCGATGTAAGCCGCATCCGGGCAGAGCAGGATGCTCTGGGCCAGCTCGTCGTGCTCGGCCTGGCTGAAGAGGTCCATGGCCACCCAGTCGGGCGGCGTGCTGCCGTCGGCCAGCACCAGGATCTCGCTCGGGCCGGCGATCATGTCGATGCCAACCTGGCCGAAGACCCGCTTCTTGGCGCTGGCCACATAGGCATTGCCCGGGCCGGTGATCTTGTCCACCCGCGCTATCGTGGCCGTGCCATAGGCCAGCGCCGCCACTGCCTGGGCGCCGCCCACGGTGTAAGCCCGGGTCACGCCGGCCACATGGGCGGCGGCCAGCACCAGCGGATTCTTCTCGCCGCGCGGCGTGGGCACCACCATGATGATCTCGCCTACCCCGGCGACCTGGGCCGGGATGGCATTCATCAGCACGCTCGATGGGTAGGCTGCCTTGCCGCCCGGCACGTAGATGCCCACCCGGTCCAGCGGTGTCACCTTCTGGCCCAGCAAGTTGCCGTCTTCGTCGCGGTACTGCCAGCTCAGCCCACAGGCCTGCAACTGGCGCTGGTGGTAGCCGCGCACCCGGGCAGCGGCGGCCTGCAGTGCCGTGCGCTGGGCCGGGGTGATGGCCTCGAAGGCCTGCTGCAGCTCGGCCGGTGTCAAGGCCAGCGCGGCCACGCTGGCGGCCTGCAGGCCGTCGAAGCGGGCGGTGTAATCCAGCACCGCCGCATCGCCACGCTGGCGCACATCGGCCAGGATCCCGGCCACCCGCTGCTCGATCGCGGCGTCGGTCTCGGCCGACCAGTGCAGCACCTGCTGGAAACAGGCTTCGAAGTCGGCTTGGGTGGTGGCCAGGTGGCGGACAGGGACGGCGCTCATCGCATTCAAATTGGGGCTCGTGGCGCCTCAGCCGGCAGCCTGGGCAAAGGCATCGATCAGCCGGCGCAGCGGCTCGCGCTTGAGCTTGAGTGCCGCCGGGTTGACCACCAAGCGGGCGCTGATGTCCATGATGCGCTCCACCTCCACCAGCTGGTTCGCCTTCAGGGTGCTGCCGGTGGACACCAGATCGACGATGGCATCGGCCAGGCCGGTGAGCGGGGCCAGCTCCATCGAGCCATAGAGCTTGATCAGGTCGACATGCACGCCCTTGTCGGCAAAGTGGCGGCGCGCGATCTGGGTGTACTTGCTGGCCACCCGGATGCGCGAGCCCTGCTTGACCGCTGCGGCGTAATCGAAATCGGCGCGCGTGGCCACGCTGATGCGGCAGCGCGCGATCTTCAGGTCCACCGGCACATACAGGCCGCCACCGGCACCGGCCGCACCGTCGCCCCAGCCTGCGGCATGCTCGATCAGCGTGTCCAGGCCCACCACGCCCAGGTCGGCGCCGCCATGCTCCACGTAGGTGGGCACGTCGCTGGCGCGCACCAGCACCACCCGCACGCCGGGCCGGGTGGTGGCCAGGATCAGCTTGCGGGTCTTGTCCGGGTCTTCGCTCACCTCGATGCCGGCGGCCGCCAGCAGCGGCATCGCGTCATCAAAGATGCGGCCCTTGGACAGGGCCAGCGTGATCGTCGGCAAGACGGGCGCAGACCCGCCAGCACCGGCCATCACTGCACCCTTTCGATATCGGCACCGATGGCGCGCAGCTTGGCTTCCATGCGGTCGTAGCCGCGGTCCAGGTGGTAGATGCGATCGATATGGGTCTCGCCCCGCGCCACCAGGCCGGCGATCACCAGGCTGGCTGACGCGCGCAGGTCGGTGGCCATCACCGCAGCACCCGACAACAACGGCACCCCGGACACCATCGCCGTGTGGCCGTCCACCTCGATGCGGGCGCCCAGGCGCACCAGTTCGTTCACATGCATGAAGCGATTCTCGAAGATGGTCTCGCTGATGCGGGCGGTGCCCTCGGCAATGCAGTTCACCGCCATGAACTGGGCCTGCATATCGGTCGGAAAAGCCGGGTACTCGCTGGTGCGAAAGCCCACCGCGCGCGGCCGGCCGTCCGAGCGCACGCGGATCCAGGGCTGGCCGTCCTGCACCCCATCGCTGATGTTGGCGCCGCTCTCGCGCAGCTTGTCGATCACCGCGTCCAGGTGCTGCGCTTCGGCGCCCAGCAGCGTGACATCACCCCCGGTGGCCGCCACGGCGCACAGAAACGTACCCGCCTCGATGCGGTCCGGCAGGATGCGATGCGGTGCCGCGGGTGCATGCAGGCGGTCTACGCCCTGCACCCGGATGCGGCTGCTGCCGTGGCCCTGGATGCGCGCGCCCATCGCGATCAGCAGCCGGCCCAGGTCGGCAATCTCGGGCTCTTGCGCCGCGTTCTCCAGCACCGTCTCGCCGTCGGCGAGGGTGGCGGCCATCAGCAGGTTCTCGGTGCCGGTGACGGTGACCATGTCGGTGCTGATGCGCGCGCTCTTCAGCCGCTTGGCACTGGCGACGATGTAGCCGTGCTCGACGTGGATCTCGGCGCCCATCGCCTGCAGGCCCTTGATGTGCTGGTCGACCGGCCGCGAGCCGATCGCGCAGC
>JAYUQJ010000543.1:0-2642 GCA_043756825.1 Betaproteobacteria bacterium
CAGGGTCTCGGCAGCGCCGGCAAAGTAGTGTGCCGGCTGGGTGCCGGGCTCCAGGTCGATCAGGCTGGTGACCGGCACGCCGTCACCGCGCCCGCCCGGCAGCGCCGACACGGGCACCGAATACACCCGCCCGCTGCCCTGGGCGGCCGTGCCGAAGGCCAGCAGGGTGTGCACGCTGCGGCAGGAAAAGGTGACCAGCAGGCCATCGCCGGCCTTGAACTGCAGCGCGGCCGGATCCACCTCGTGTCCCTTGAGCGCGCGCACCCAGCCCTTCTGGCTGACCACCACGGTGACCGGCTCGTCCACCACCTTGATCTCGGCCACCGCCCGCTTCTCGGCCTGGATCAGGGTGCGGCGCTCATCACCATGGGCCTTGGCGTCGGCCTCGATTTCCCTGATCAGTAGGCGCTTCAGGGCGGCCGGGCTGCCCAGGATTTCTTCGAGCCTGCCCTGCTCGTCGCGCAGCGATTTCAACTCCTGCTCGATCTTGATCGCCTCCAGCCGCGCCAGCTGGCGCAGTCGGATCTCGAGGATGTCCTCGGCCTGGCGGTCACTCAGCGCAAAGCGCTCGACCAGCGCGGCCTTGGGCTCGTCGGACTGGCGGATGATGCGGATCACCTCGTCGATATTGAGCAGCACCAGCGCCCGGCCTTCAAGGATGTGGATGCGCGCCAGCACCTTGTCCAGCCGGTGCCGGCTGCGCCGGGCCACCGTGACCTGGCGGAACTCGACCCACTCGGCCAGCATCTGGCGCAGGCTTTTCTGCGTCGGCCGGCCGTCCAGCCCCACCATCGTCAGGTTGATCGGGGCGCTGGTCTCCAGGCTGGTGTGGGCCAGCAGCTGGGTGATCAGCTCGGCCTGCTCCACCGTGCGGGTCTTGGGCTCGAACACCAGGCGCACCGCAGCCTCGCGGCCGGATTCATCCCGCACCGCGTCCAGCACCCCCAGGATGCCGGCTTTCAATTGCAGTTGCTCGGCCGATAAGGCCTTCTTGCCGGCCTTGACCTTGGGATTGGTCAGCTCCTCGATCTCTTCCAGCACGCGCTGAGCACTGGTGCCGGGCGGCAGCTCGGTCACCACCAGCTGCCATTGGCCGCGCGCCAGGTCTTCGATCTTCCAGCGGGCCCGCACCTTCAGGCTGCCCCGCCCGCCGGCATAGGCGTCGCGGATGTCGGCCGTGCCGCTGATGATCTGGCCACCACCGGGGTAATCCGGGCCGGGGATGAAGCCGTAAAGCTCGTCGTCGCTCAGGGCCTCGTGGCGGATCAATGCCACCGCGGCGCTGGCCACCTCGCGCAGGTTGTGGCTGGGGATCTCGGTCGCCAGGCCCACCGCGATGCCCGAGGCGCCGTTGAGCAGCGCAAAGGGCAGGCGCGCCGGCAGCTGGCGCGGCTCGATGGTGGAGCCGTCGTAGTTGGGGATGAAGTCGACCGTGCCCTCGTCGATCTCGTCGAGCAGCAGGCGGGCGATCGGCGACAGGCGGGCCTCGGTGTAGCGCATCGCCGCGGCGCCATCGCCGTCGCGGCTGCCGAAATTGCCCTGGCCGTCGATCAGCGGGTAGCGGAGCGAGAAATCCTGCGCCATGCGCACCAGCGCGTCGTAGGCGGCCTGGTCGCTGTGCGGGTGGAAGCGGCCCAGCACATCGCCCACCACCCGCGCGCTCTTGACCGGTTTGGGGATGCCGGCGGCGCCCGGACCGCTGTGGCCCAGGCCCATGCGCTGCATCGCATACAGGATGCGCCGCTGCACCGGCTTGGCGCCGTCGCAGACATCGGGCAAGGCCCGGCCCTTGACCACCGACAGGGCGTACTCCAGGTAGGCGCGCTCGGCGTAATGGGCCAGCGTGATGGCGTCGGGGTTGTCGCCGGGCGGGGGGGTGAGCAGGGAGAGTTGTTCGGGCATGGGCAGTGGGGGTGCTTGATCCGGCAGCGGGCGGTGCCCGGGCGAGATCAGACCAGGATCACAAGTTCAGAATACGGCGCCAAGGCGGTGTCGTGCGTTAACAGGTGCAAAGGCTCGGCCATGGCCTGGGCCACGAGCATGCGATCAAAGGGGTCGCCATGGTGGGCCGGCAACTGGCGAAGCTGGCGTGCATGGGCCCAGCTGACACCCAGCGCCTGCACTGCGCTGGCGGCCAGGTGTCGGTCCAGTTCATCCGGGTCCAGGGTCAGCTTGCCCAGGCCGCGTTTGATGGCCACCTCCCACAGCGACACACTGCTGACATGCACGCTCTGGGCGTCCACGATCAGCCGGCGCGCCGTCGGGCTGAGCTGCGGCGCATCCTGCATCAGCCACAGCAGGATGTGGGTATCCAGCAGCAGCTTCATGTCGGCAGCGGTGCGGCGGGGTCTCGGCCGTCGAACAAGGCCTGCAAGTCCTCGGGCAGCGGCGCATCAAAATCATCGGCAATCTGGATCTGGCCCTTCATCAGGCCGAACACGATGCCGGGCTTGGCCGCGCTGCCCAGGGGCACCAGCTTGGCCAGCGGCGTGCCGTTCTTGGCAATGATGATGGTTTCGCCGTGGTGCGCCTGGTCCACCAGTTCCGACAGGCGGGTCTTGGCTTCGTAGATGTTGACTTGCATGGCGGGCCGCCTGGGTTGACCAAGATTGGTCAGGATTGTAGGCCGGCACCGGCCCGCG
>JAYUQJ010000544.1:0-2639 GCA_043756825.1 Betaproteobacteria bacterium
TGCAGGCTGGCCCGCTCAGCGCGCCGAGGCTTCGCGCCAGGCTGTGCACAGGCGCACCGCCTCCAGCGTCTGCGCCAGCGCGCGCTGCCCGCCCTGGAAGCGCGCCGCATGCGGGCCGAACACCGCATTGATCTGGCTGGCCTCTTCGGCGCTGCAGGCCTGCATGAAGGGCTCGGGCAGCCAGGCCGGCTCGTCACGGGCCAGCCTTTGCACCAGTTGGGCATGCCGGGTCTGAACAAAGCGCAGCAGCCCCCGCCGGGTCGTGGCATCGTCGGCCTGGGCCCACATCAGCGGGCGGCGCGCCTCACGGATATCGAGTTGCGGGTTCAGCAGCAGCAGGCGAGCCCGCTCGGCCAGCGCCGGCGCCCTGAAATGCCCCAGCGCGCGCAGCAGGGCCTGCCGCTCGGGCCGGTCGCTGCTGGCTAGCAGCGCGTCCTGCAGCGCACCGAACAAGGCTGGGCCATCGCTGAGTGCGGCGGCCTTCAACACCGCCTCGCGCTGTGCGGTGGGCAGGCTGGCGCGGTCGGCCAGCCAGCGCCGGGCGAGGTCGGCGGCTTCGGCCCGCAGCCCGGCATCCTGGCCCAGGTCGGCCAGGGCCGGCAGCAGGCTGTGGCGCAGCAGGCGGTCGTCGTCGCTGTCCTCGGGCCGTGCCAGCCAGCCCAGGCGGCGCGCGCGGTCGCCCAGCGCCGCCTGCCAGCGCGCGGCGTAGCCGGCCTGATCGGCCGGGGCGATCAGCGACCGGGCAGCGCTCAGCACGGCAGCGGACAGCTCCACCACCCGGCGGTTGGCCTGGCCGGCCTGGGCCTGTGCCAAATCCAGCATCTCGGCCAGTGGCAGGTCGCCGGCTTCGGACAGGCCCTGGGCATCGTCCAGCGCGGCCAGCCGCTCGGCCACCGGCAGATCGGGCTGCGCCAACAGAGCCGCCAGCCCGCCGGCGGCATAGACCGGCCGGTAATAACCCAGGCCGCCCACATTGGCCTGTACCCAGGCCGGGCAGTCGGCGTCAGGCAGCCGATGCGCTTGCTCGGTCTCGGTCAGCAACAGGCCGCTGCTGCCGCCGGGTGTCCGAATCGCCATCGGCACCTGCCAGCGAGCGCTCTCGGTGGCGGCACCGCCCGGGCTGCCCAGGGCCAGCAGGCGCGACTGGCGCAGCCGCAGGCGGGGCGGTCCGTCGTCGCACAACAGGTCCACCGCCACCCGGGGGATGCCGGGCTGGTGGGTGAAGCTGTGCAGCGCAGCCGGCAGCCGGGGCTCGTCCTGCGCCAGCGCGGCGGAAAAGTCCTGCGCCGTGGCGCTACCCCAGGCATGGCGGGCGATATAGCGCCGCACCCCGGCCTGGAAGCGCTGCGGCCCCAGCCATTGTTCGAACATCGCCAGCACCGCCTGGCCCTTCTGGTAGGTGATGCTGTCCCACACATTGGCCAGGTCGTCGTCGCTGCGAACCGGCTCGGCGATGCGGCGCGACGACAGCAGCCGGTCGGTGTGCATCGCATCGCGCCGTGCCATCTGCGCGGCGGTCTCGAAGCCCCACCCCGGTTGCAGCTCGGCGCTGATCCGATCGCCCAGCCAGGAGGCGAAGGACTCGTTCAGCCAGAGGTCGTCCCACCAGGCCATGGTCACCAGGTTGCCAAACCACTGGTGGGCCAGTTCATGTGCGGCAATGGCCAGGTAATTGCGCTGGAAGCGGGGCGTGGCCTGGTCCGGTGGCGCCAGCATCACGGTGCTGGCATAGGTGATCAGTCCGGCATGCTCCATCGCATCGAATCCCACGGTGACCGGCACGGCCAGGCTGTCGAGCTTGGGATAGGGGTGGGGCAGGTCGAAATAGGCCTCCAGACGCTGCACGATGGCGCCGGTACTGGCCGCCGCATAGGCGGCATCGCCGGCCCGCCCGGCCGGGGTGATGAAGCGCATCGGCGTCGGGCTGAATCCGGCCGCAGACACCGGCACCGCGCCGGGCATCGGGCCGGTGAGGCCGGCGTCGACAATCTCGAAAGGGCCCACCGCAAACGCCAGCAGGTAGCTGGGCAGCGGGGGCGTGGGCTCGAAGCGCAAGGTCTTCCAGCCGGGCCGAGCTGCGCTCTGCTGTGCCACCGGCATGTTCGATACCGCCTGCAGACCCTCGGGCACGGTGAGCGACAGCGTCCAAGGCAGCTTCCACCCCGGCTCGTCGAACAGCGGGAAGGCCAGGCGCGCGCCGGTGGATTCAAACTGGGTCATTGCATACCAGTGGCCGCCCTCCTGCTGGCGGAACAGGCCGTAGACGTCCTTGTCCTGCAGCGTCCCGCTGAAGCTGAGCGACAGCCGGGCCGGTCCGCCGGGCAGGGCCTTGGGCCAGACCAGCTCGAGGCTGCTGTCGTCCAGCGGGCGCACCTGCGCCGGCCAGCGGCGCGCGCCCACCTCGGCAAAGGCCTGCTGTACCTGCAGGCCTTTGGCATGCAGGCGGATGCGGGCGCTGGGCTGGCGCATCACGATATCGATGTCGACCGTGCCACTGTGCCGGGGCTGGGCCGGATCCAGGGTCAAGGCCAATGCATAGGCACGCGGCTGGACATCGGCGGACAAGCGCATCGGCGGCGGCGCGGCGGCCGGCTGCGGGCCCGGCTGGTTCAGCCATTTGTCCTGCAGGTCGAGCACAC
>JAYUQJ010000545.1:0-2632 GCA_043756825.1 Betaproteobacteria bacterium
GCACCAGGGCGCCGGCCTGCTCAATGTCGATGGGGCGCTCAGGCTGGCCAGCGTGCTGCGCACCGACATCGCCAGCGCCATCGAAGGCGGCAAGCTGACCGCCGGCGCCAACCTGCTGGCCAGCGGCAAGGTGATGCCCACGACCAGCTCGGTGATCAATGGCGAGAGCGTGAAGTGGAGCCAGTTCATCCTCGCCGGCGGCCGCCAGCTGCTGAGCGGCACCGACTTGTTCACCAAATACCAGCCGATCTACGACCCCAGCCTGGCCTGGGCCGGCAATGTGCTGCGCAAGCGCAGCGTGGTGTACTGGACCGGCTCGATCAAGACCTATCCGCAGTATTTCAGTGACCTGGCCGCGCCCAACCAGACCCTGGTGACGGCCGGTGTGCGCGCCCTCACCGCATTGGCCGGCACCAGCTCACTGGTCGGCAGCACCGGCGTGTTCACCCCCAGCGCCACCTTGGCCGGCTGGGCCACCAGTGGCGCCACGCTGTCGCAGGGCATCGTGCTGAGCAACGGCGTGGTGCTCAGCGAGGGCGTGGTGCTCAGCGAAGGCGTGGTGCTGAGCGAAGGCGTGGTGCTGAGCGAAGGCGTGGTGCTCGGCGAGGGCGTGGTGTTGAGCGAAGGCGTGGTGCTCAGCGAATCGGGAAGCACCGCCACCACCAGCACCGCCGACGACAAGGCCCTGGGCGAGCCGTGAACGCCCGCCTAGCCGCCCCGCCCGAAACCGAAGCGCGAATCGCCATGCCCACCCCCCCAAAAAACTCAACGCCGCGCGCCGCCGCTGGCTGCAACTGTGCAGCGCGCTGGGCCTGGCCGGCGCCCTGCTGGCCGGCGGCCCGGCCTAGGCCCAGACCAGCGCCTCGACCAAAATCGCCCGCGACCTGTCCAGCGTCATCGCCGGCGCGCCGATCACCCGCCTGAGCTGGGCCAAGGACGTGTCCAGCCAACGCCTGGTCAAGGTGATCATCGTGGCGGTGCCTGGCACCGACCCCGACCTGGCGGCGCTGCGCAGCGCCATGCTGGCGGCCGGCGGCTCGGTGTACAGCCGCTTCAGCGCGGTGGCGGCGCTATCGGGCCTGCTGCCGGCGGCCCAGGTGGCCACGCTCGCCGCGCGCGCCGACGTGCAGGGCATCTCGCCCGACCGCATGACCGCGCGCACCGCCAGTGCGCTGGAGCTGATGACCTGCGCCAGCAGCGTGCGCAGCGGCGGCGCGGCCGGCTACAGCGGGCTGGACGGCAGCGGCGTGGGCATCGCCGTGCTGGATTCGGGCGTGATGGGCAACCACCGGCACTTCAGCAACCCGGCCGGCGCCTCGCGCATCGCGCGCAGCGTGAACCTGCTCAAGGCCGGCGACAGCAGCGCCACCGGCGGCCGCAAATGGGCCACCGGCGAGGACGGCTCGGCCGCGCTGTACCCGGGCAGCGCGTCGATGGCGAAATACGAGAACAAGATCGCGGTGCAGGCCGCCAACCTGAGCAAGGACTTCTACGGCCACGGTGGCCATGTGGCTGGGGTGGCAGCCGGGCGCGGCGCCTACCAGGCGCTGGACGCCACCGGCATCGCCCCCAGTGCCACGCTGTACGACGTTAAGGTGCTGGGCAACAACGGCTTCGGTCAACTGTCCGATGTGCTGGCCGGCATCGACTGGGTGCTGCACCACGCCCGTGAATACAACATCCGGGTGATGAACCTGAGCCTGGCGGCCGATTCCACCGAGAGCTGGCAGACCGACCCGCTGGCACGCGCAGCGCGGTGGCCGCCGGCATCACGGTGGTGGTGGCGGCCGGCAACTTCGGCCAGGGCGCCAACGGCGCCGAGCGCTTCGGCAGCATCAGCTCGCCCGGGCATGACCCGTCGGTGATCACCGTCGGCGCCGCCAACACCCGGGGCACGGCAGCGCGCAGCGACGACAGCGTCAATTTCTTCAGCTCGCGCGGGCCCACCCGCGGCGCCAGCACCGACGCGGCCGGCCAGCGTCGGCCCGACAACCTGCTCAAGCCCGACCTGGTGGCGCCGGGCAACCGGGTGATCGGGGTGCGCACAACCACCGGCCTGGCCACCGAGGGCGGCGTCGTCCCGGCGCTGCTGCCGGCCAGCTATCCGCAGCTCAGCCTGGTGCCCGGCGCCAGCAGCGCCGACAACCAGGCCCTGATGATGCTGTCGGGCACCTCGGTGGCCGCACCGGTGGTGGCCGGCGCTGCGGCGCTGCTGCTGCAGGCCAACCCGGGCCTGACGCCGCCGCTGATCAAGGCCATCCTGCAGTACAGCGCCCAGCCGATCGCCGGCGCCAGCCTGCTGCAGCAGGGCGCGGGCCTGCTCAACATCGACGGCGCGGTGCGGCTGGCGCAGGCCCTGCGCAGCGACATCGCGGTGCTGGTGCGCGACAACCAGATGACCGTGGGCACCCCCCTGCTGGCACCGGGCGCCAGCCTGCCGGCGCCCAGCAGCACCTTGAATGGACAGACTTTCAACTGGAGCCGCATCGTCACGGCCGGGGGCCGCCATGTGTTCAGCGGCGACGCGCTGTTCAGCAAGTACCAGGCGATCTACGACCCGCGCCTGGCCTGGGCCGGCAACCAGGCACGCTGGCGTCAGGTCAAGTACTGGCCCGCGTCCAGCGGCAGCGCG
>JAYUQJ010000546.1:0-6960 GCA_043756825.1 Betaproteobacteria bacterium
GGGCAGCCACCGCCCAGCGAGTTGGGCTCGTAGGCCACGCGGCCCCGCGGGATGGCCTGGCGGTGCAAGCCGTCGCGCTGGTGGTTGTGCAGCGGTGCCACGGGCGCGTTGATCGGAATTTCGTGAAAGTTGGCACCGCCCAGCCGCGTGATCTGGGTGTCCAGGTAGGAGTGGATGCGGCCGGCCAGCAGCGGGTCATTGCTGAAGTCGATGCCGGGCACCACGTGGGCGGTGCAAAAGGCCACCTGCTCGGTCTCGGCGAAGAAGTTGTCCGGGTTGCGGTTGAGCACCATGCGGCCCACCGGCGTCACCGGCACCAGTTCCTCGGGGATCAGCTTGGTGGCATCGAGCACATCGAAGCTGAAGCCCTCGGCCTGGGCCTCGGTGAAGATCTGCAGGCCCAGTTCCCACTCGGGGTACTCGCCGGCCTCGATCGCCTCCCACAGGTCGCGGCGGTGAAAATCGGGGTCGGCGCCCGAGATCTTGACGGCTTCGTCCCACACCAGCGAATGGGTGCCGAGCTTGGGCGTCCAATGAAACTTGACGAAATGCGACTCGCCCCGCGCGTTGACCAGCCGGTAGGTGTGCACGCCGAAGCCCTGCATCATGCGCAAGCTGCGCGGGATGCCGCGGTCGGACATCACCCACATCAGGGTGTGCGTGGTCTCCGGCATCAAGGACGCAAAATCCCAGAAGGTGTCATGCGCCGAGGCCGCCTGCGGCATGCCGTGATGCGGCTCGGGCTTGACCGCATGCACCAGGTCGGGGAACTTCATCGCATCCTGGATGAAGAACACCGGTATGTTGTTGCCCACCAGATCCCAGTTGCCTTCGTCGGTATAGAACTTGACCGCAAAGCCGCGGATATCGCGTGCGGTGTCGGACGAGCCTCGCTCGCCGGCCACGGTCGAGAAGCGCGTGAACACCGGCGTGATCTTGCCGGAGGCCTGGAACGGCGCTGCGCGGGTGAGCTCGGTGAGTGGCGCATAGGCCTCGAAGAAGCCGTGGGCGGCCGAACCGCGCGCATGGACGACACGCTCGGGGATGCGCTCATGATCGAAATGGGTGATCTTCTCGCGCAGGATGAAGTCTTCGAGCAAGGTCGGGCCGCGCAGACCGGCCTTCAGCGAATTCTGGTTGTCGCCAATGGCCACGCCCTGGTTGGTGGTCAGCACCCGGCCGGCCGCGTCGCTGCGCACGGCGTCGAGCGACCCCGACGACGCAGGCCGTCCGGGATCCACGGGCAACGGGCCCGACTTGGCAGAGCGGTTGACCTCGCTCACCGTGCTGGCCCCGGCTTCGGGCGCGTCTATCGCGGCTTGGGCGCCGCGCGGCGGCGCAACGGCGTTGTCCCGACCGATCTCCAGCGCTTTGCCGGCGTTGAACGGCATCGCTGTGGCCAGCGCCTGGGCTTGTGCCAGGGCTTGGGCCCGGGCGCCGGCCGCTATCGCCTGCGGCGAAGGGCCCTTGGGGGAGGTCTTCTTCATGGATTGGCGCACCGCATGGCGTCAGCGCGAGATGCGCACGATCACGGCGCCCAGCACTGCGGCGGCGGCCATGCAGGCCAAGGGGTTGCGGCGCACGCTGCCGCGCAACTCTTCGACCCACACATCGCCGGTTTCACGCCACTGTTCGGACTTGGCCTGCAAGACGCCATCGGCGGCCGCAACGGTCTCGCCCAGCTTCAGCACCGCCGGGGTCACGGTCTGCGCCAGGCGGTCGAGGCTGTCGTGCGCGCCGCGAACCGCCTGATTGAGCAGCTTGATGGCGGGCGGCGGCGCCTGCTCGCTGCCAGGCAACATCGAGGTGTCGGGCACTGGCATGCGCTGGTCGACGCCAGACCCGATTGGGTTTGACAGCAGGGTATCGAAGGGGTGGGTCTCGTTCATGCTGGCTCCAGTAAGTTTCAGACGAACTGCTGCATCAGCGCGTCCTTGCGGGCGGCCATGCGTGCCCCCAACTCGACCAGGTCGAGCGACGCTGCCTTGGCCTTGGGGAACATCTCGTCCTGCTCTTCCTTGACGTGGTGCTTCACGTACTCGGACAGCACCTTGACCTTGGCGTCATACATCTCGCCATCAGGCTCGACGCCCTCCAGTTGCGCGATCAGGTCCTTCAGGCTGGCATGCTCGACGATGGCTTCAGGCACCAGCAGTTTGTCTTTCAAGGCGGCCTTCACGGCCGGGTAGAAGATCTCTTCTTCGATCTGCGCATGCACGCCCAGCGAGCTGCAGATCTGGCCGACCAGGGCCTTCTTGTTCGCTACCGAACGGGTCTTCTCGTACTCGGCAAACAACTGGCTGACGGCCTCGTGGTCGGCCTTGAGCAGGGCAATGGCGTCCTTGGGTGCAGGCTGGGCAGTGCGCGGTGTTGCAGTCTTGGTGGCAGTCATGGCAAGTCCTTGGTGGGTTGGAAATCGAGCGCCAAGTCAGTTCACAAACAGGGCAATCAGGATGATGATGGGGATGGGAATGCCGAGAAACAGCAGCAGCAGTGATCGCACGAGAGCCTCCGATGGTGGGGGGATGGGAGCAAGGATCAGGCGTCGCGGCGGCGGCCCCCGAAGGTGGCTGACAGACTGGCCACGAAGGCGCCGATCAGCAGTGACACGAATAACCAGAGCGAGCCGTAGGCTGACGCCTTGCGCGCCTTGTCGGCGGCGGTGCGGGCCGCCACCTCGGCGTCCTTGGCCTTGGTCTGCGCCCGGCCATGCACCTCGACCACCCGCGCTTGTGCGTCCGCTTGCGACATGCCGGTACGCTGAGCCACGATCTGGGCCACGTAGCGAAGGTCGTCGGCGGGCAGAGGCTCGGTGGGGTTGAAGTTCATCAAGATGCGACTGACCTCGGCGGCATCCTTCGCAGCGGCGCGCTCGCTGGTGTCGCTGTTGGCCACCGCCCCTGCCGACAGCGCTGACGCCGCCGCAGCGCCGGGATCACGCCGGAACAGAACGTCGACCCAGTAGGCCGTCGGCCCGCTGTCGCTGCCCTGGGTCACTGCTGGCGTGCCTGCCACGGTCTTGGCGATGGCCGCCGAGGCGGTGCCGCCAGCGCCGCCGAGCACCGATGCGCCAGCTTGCGCGCCAGTGCCGAGGATGGTGCCAATGGTGGATGCCAACAAGGCCGCAGTCGCCAGCGACGCCACCGCCCATGCCAGAAAGCCGTGGGCGGTGTCGCGGAAGTAGACCTCGTTGCGATGGGTATCGGTCCATCGGGTGCGCAGGCGGCCCGCCAGATAGCCGCCCATGGCCGAAGCCAGCACTTGGGTCAGGGTCAGCCAGACGATGGTGGACACGCCAAAGGTGGTGGCGCTGACGCCGTCCCGGGCCCAGGGCGAGACCGACGACAGGCCGAGCCCCACCCCCAGCACCAGCAGGATCAGGGACAGCGACGCAGCCGCTGCGGCCCCCGCTGCGATCGAACCCCAGGACACCGCGCCGGCCAGCGTGCCGGACGGCGTGGCCTTGACGCCCGGCCGGGGCCATCCCTGCATGGGTTCATCGGCTTGACTTGCGCTCCAGACTGACATGGCTGTGTCCTGCGGTTTTCGAAAGAAATGCCAGCCGGGAGGCTTGGCAAGGACTCAACCTTATTGGCGCGACCGCAGAACCGCTGTAGGCCGATGCCTAATGCACACGTGGGGCAGCACCACCTGTACCGTCTGCATCCGCGTTGGGATCTGGCCTTCCAATGCGGGCGGCAGGCGCTGGCTTTTGCTGGGGCGGGCCAGCGCAGCCGCCGCCCTGTTGCAGGCCAGGTGCAATCCCGACCCGGCCACGCGCTGGGCACGCCGGGCCGGCACGGTAGCGCAGGGTGCCCGGGTTCAAGGACGCAGCGCGGGCGTCTCGATCGCCATGCCGGCGGCGCGCTGCGCCAGCCAGGCCTCCAGCGCGAGCCATTCGGGGGCATCGGGGGCCCAGGGTTCAGCCCGCACGCCCACCACGCAGCCGCGCAAGCGCCGCTGCAGGCTGCCCAGGCCCTGCCATTCCAGCCGGTAGCTGGGGTAGCCGGTGGCATGGCCCTGGGGGATGGCAGCGCCGCCCAGCTTTTGGCCGGCGCGCTGGTCATGGCAGTGCAGGCAGGCCAGATTCAACTGGCCGATGCGCTGTTGCCAGAGCGCCTGGCCCTGCTGGCGCAGGGGCGTCAGCCGGGTGTCGGCGGGCGGGGCCAGCGGCTGGCCGCGCGACTGCAGGCCCAGGTAGGCCGTCAAGGCCAGCGCATCGGGCTGGTCGGGCGCCAGCGCGGGGGCTTGCTGGTGCTGCTGGCGGCAGGCATTGATCCGGCCGTGCAGGTTCAGCGCAGCGGCGCTGCGCCCATCCCAGGCCGGGTAGCGGGCGGCCACGCCGGCCATGCTCTGGCGCGCCGGACCGTGGCAGTCCGCGCAGCGCTTGCCCAGCGTGCCGGCCGCTTGCTGCCAGAGTGCCGCGCCGTCCTGCACCCACAGCATGGCCGGGTTCTGGGCATCGTCGCGCTGCAGCGCCTGCAGCGCCGGGCTCATGAAATCCAGGCCCGACCGGCGGGGCTCAGGCGGGGCTGCGGCACCGGCACCGGCGCCCGCCAGGCAGGCCACGGCGGCGGCACAGCCCAGGCCGGCGCGCACTCGCCGCTTCATGCCGGCCGGATGGCCCGCGTCTCGCGGTGCTGGAATCCCCAATCGCCGGACCAGTCAAAGCTCAGGGTGCCGGGCTGATCGACAAGCAGCCAGAAGGCCAGGTGGGGATTGGCCGAGATCGCCGGGTAGAGATCGGCGGCAAACACCAGCCGGCCGTCGAGCCGGCATTCGAAGCGGGTCACCAGCGCGCGCGGCACCACATTGCCCAGACCATCGGGACGCAGGCCGTTTTCCATCGGATGGCCCAGGGTGACCCGGATCTCGCCCGGCACGCCACGCTGGAGTGTGTCGGTGCCGTGGATCAGGCTGCGGACCTTGGGTTTGTCGGCCATGCGCGGCTCAGGTCTCGACGCAGGCTGCCAGCGTGACGATCACGTCGACATGGTGCGACCACTGGCTGCCGTCGCTCAAGCGGGCCAGCGCAACCAGTTGTTGCGAAGTGGCCAGGCGGATGCGCGTGTCGGCCTGCGCGCGCCCGCTGAGCGGGCTGAAGACGAAGCGCACCACGTCGCGTTGCGGGTTCTTCTCGTTGAAGACGATGATCTCCTGCACATGATCGGCCACGCTCATCGGGCTGTCGAGGCTGACGCGTATCGGCACCGCATTGCCGTTTTCCACCAGCGGGGCGATGTCCAGCGTCAGCCGGCCCTCGGTGATCGGCCTGCCGGCACCCCAGCGGCGCTTGACGGTTTCCATCGATTCAGTGGCCGACACCGCAGCGGCGGGCCGCACCTGCAGCATCAGCCAGCCGGCAGCCGCACCCCCCAGCAGGCGGCGCCGGTCGGCGCGGGCGGCCGGCGCGTCGGGCCTCATCGCAGCGTGGCCAGGTAGGCCACCACGTCGTCGATCTGGTCTGGCGCCAGCAGCGGTTTGCCGCGCAACGCGGTCGCCACCTGCTGCAGACCGTCGCTGCGGCCGTAGGCCGGCATCACGGTATCGGGGTTGAAGCGCGCGGGCGCTAGCAGGCGCTGGCGCAGTGCATCGGCGTCCAGCCGCGAACCCACGCCGTCCAGCGGCGGGCCCAGCGTGCCCTGGTGCGCCGCCGGCTGACCCGGCAGCGCGTGGCACAACACGCAAAGACCCTGGCTGCGGCTGGCCACGATCGCCGCACCGCGCGCCACATTGCCGGCTGCCACGGCACCGGCCCCGGACAGCAGCACCGCCACCAGTCCAGCAGCGAGCGCGCGTGCCAGGCTCATGCCCGCTTCAGGTTCTGGCGCTTGATCGGCAGGCTGCGGATGCGCTGGCCTGTAGCGGCAAAGATGGCGTTGAGCACCGCCGGTGCAGCCACCGCGATGGTCGGCTCGCCCACCCCGTCCCAGAAGCCGCCCGACGGCATCACGATGGTCTCGACCTTGGGCATCTGGGCCATCTGCAGCGCCGGGTAGTCGTGGAAGTTGGATTCCTGGATCCGCCCGTTCAGGACCGTGCATTCGCCATACAGCGCGGCCGACAGGCCGTAGGCGAAGGATCCTTCCACTTGAGCCTGGATCTGCTGCGGGTTGATCGCATGGCCGCAGTCGGTGGCGGCAACGATGCGGTGGATGGTCAGCTCGCCGGCCGGGCTGACCGAGACCTCGGCGCAGGCCGCCACATAGCTGCCGAAACCCATGATCTGGGCCAGGCCGCGGTGCACCGACTGGCCCTTGACCGGTGCGGCCGGCGTGCCCCAGCCGGCGCCCTTGGCCGCCGCCTCCAGCACCGCCAGGTGCTTGGGCGATGCGGCCAGCAATTGCCGGCGCAGCGCCAGTGGGTCTTGCTGGGTGGCGTGGGCGATCTCGTCGATGAAGCACTCGAGGTAGATCGCGTTCTGGTTGAGGTTGACGCCGCGCCAGAAGCCAGGGCGCACCGGCGGGTTGCGCATCGCATGGTCGATCAGCAGATGTTGCACCGCATAACCCAGCGAGCCCTCGGGGCCGCTGGCGTTCAGGCCCGGGAAGACCACCGGGTCCTTGCCGGCTTGCAGCGCCTGCGGAATCAGCGCCGCCAGGATCGACTGGCCCGAAACGCGCATGTGCAGCGCGGTGAGCTTGCCCTGGGCGTCCAGCCCGGCGCGCAGCTTGCACTGGGTCACCGGGTGGTAGAAGCCGTGCTGCATGTCCTCCTCGCGGGTCCACAGCAATTTGACCGGCGTGCCGGGCAGGGCCTTGGCAATCGCCACCGCCTGGCCCACCCAGTCGGACGAGCCGCGCCGGCCGAAACCGCCGCCCAGGTGGATCTTGTAGACCTCGCACTGGGCCGACGGCAGGCCCGGCGCGGCCACCGTGGCGGCGAACGCGGCCTCGCCGTTCTGGGTCGGGGTCCAGACCTCGCAGCGCTCGGGGGTCCAGCGGGCGGTGGCGTTCATCA
>JAYUQJ010000547.1:0-2630 GCA_043756825.1 Betaproteobacteria bacterium
CCGGGTCTTGAGCATGGCGGCATTGATCTCGCCAGACAGGTCCAGCTGCAGCTGTTGGAACGAACCTTCAATGTCCAGCGGGGTGCGGCAGGTCTGGTAAATCTCCGCGATGCGGCGCTCAAAGTCCATCCCGCTGCCGATGGTGCCCAGCACTTCGTCACTGGCGCCGAATACGCCTTCAAACAGCTGGAACTTCTGCGCCAGCAACTCGTACACCCGCTGGTCGGCGGGGTTGCTGAGGTCGATAAAGTTGACCACCACCACGTCGTGCTTCTGGCCGTAGCGGTGGCAGCGGCCAATGCGCTGCTCAATGCGCTGGGGGTTCCAGGGCAGGTCGTAGTTGATGACGAGCGAGCAGAACTGCAGGTTGATGCCCTCCGCCCCAGCCTCGGTGGCGATCATGATCTTTGCGCTGTCACGGAAGTGTTCCACCAGGGCGGCGCGGGTGTCTGCGGTGCGTGAGCCGGTGATGCGGTCTGTGCCGGCGTGGCTCTGCAGCCAGGCATCGTGGATGCGCTGGGCCGGTTCGCTGGTGTTGCTGCCGTTGAAGAGCACGGTCTGGCCGGCGTAGGGGCTGTGCTCCAGCAGGCTGAGCAAATAGTCTTGCGTGCGGCGCGATTCAGTAAAGACCAGCGCTTTCTGGTTGGCACCCAGCTTGGCCAGCTCGGCAAAGGCTTTGCCCAGCGCCTTGAGCAGGGCGGCGCCCTTGGCGTTGTCGCGGATGTTGGTGGCCAGATGCTGGAAGCTGCGCAGTTCAGCCAGTTCGTCGGCCACGCTGGCACGCTGGGTGGCTGGGCCGTCTTCAGGCTCGCCCTCATGGCTATCTTGGCCTTCGCTTTCTTCCGCGATTTCGTGGAGGGTTTCAAAGTCTTCGTCCAGCGTGTCAGCGAGTGCCTCCGTCGGCTGGTTGGCTAGGGTGTCCTGCAGGCGCTGGGCCATGGTGCCCAGCGCGCCACCGATGGCGTAACTGCTGGAGGCCAGCAGCTTCCACAACACCAGTGAGATGAGCTGACGCTGGCCGGACGGCAGGGCATTCAGCTGGGGGCGGCGCAAGTATTCGGCCACCCTGTCGCGCAGCGCCTGCTCGTCTTGCGAGGGCGTGAACTGCTCGACCAGGGGGATGCGCTTGGTGTACGAGATGTAGGGCTGCACCTGCCGGCGCAGGGTGCGCATGCAGCCGCTCTGCAGGCGGGTGCGCAGCTTTTCCAGCGTGGCCGAGTTGCCGATGCCGCCGAACTGGTCCCGAAAACTGGCGAGGTCGCCAAACACGCGCTCGTCCACCAGGCTGACAAGGCCATACAACTCCAGCAGGGAGTTTTGCAGCGGGGTGGCAGTGAGCAGTACCTTGTGGGCGTCAGACAGCGCGTCTTTGAGTGCTTTGCCGATGACGTTGCCGGGTTTGTAGACGTTGCGCAGGCGGTGCGCTTCGTCCATGACGACCAGGTCCCACGGTACGCGCTTGAGTTCGTCGGCCTTGGTCTTGGCGAACTGGTAGGAGCAGATGAGCACGCGGTTGCCCTGCTCGAAGGGGAGTGCGTGGCCGCTTTTCTTGAGCAGCCTGTGGCTGCTGCTTTCCAGAATGAGCGCCTGCAAGCTGAATTTGTCTTGCAGCTCCTGATGCCACTGCTTGCGCAGGTTGGCCGGCGTGATGATGAGGATGCGGCGCTTGCGCTCAGCCCAGCGCTGGGCGATCACCAGACCCGCTTCGATGGTTTTGCCCAAACCCACCTCGTCGGCCAGGATCACCCCCTTGGACAAGGGGCTGCGAAAGGCGAACAGCGCAGCCTCGACCTGGTGCGGGTTGAGGTCGACCTGTGCATCAACCAGCGTGCACGCCAACAGATCAGCCGAATCGGCACCCATGCGGCGTGAAAGCTGCCAGGCGACGTATTGGGATTGATAGGCGGTCAGGCAATGCAAAGGGAACTCGCGCGGCGTCTCGGCCCAGTTTTGATGTGCCCAAGTGATTATGCGGGGCGGGTCACAGGGCCGGCCGTGTGTCGAGGCATGGACGCCAGGCGCCCAGCCCCTGCGCGGGCGGATCACAGAGACGAAGCCAAACGGCCCGGGCAGAAAGCCCGGGCCGTTCAATGTCCATTGTCGTGCCGACGAGCCAGGCGCTTTCGCCCTGTCGGCACCCAAGCCTGCGGCACTGGCCGCAATCAACGCGGCAGGCTGGTGGCCCCCATCAGAAAGTGGTCCACCTCGCGCGCCGCCTGGCGGCCCTCGCGGATGGCCCAGACCACCAGGCTCTGGCCGCGCCGCATGTCGCCGGCCACAAACACCTTGTCCACATTGCTGCGGTAGCCACCCTCGTCGGTGTGGGCCCTGGCATTGCCGCGGGCGTCCTTGACGATGCCGAAGGCGTCCAGCACGCTGGCCACCGGGTTGACAAAGCCCATGGCCAGCAGCACCAGGTCGGCCTGGTACTGCTTTTCGGTGCCGGCGATCTCGACCATCTTGCCGTCTTTCATCTCGATGTTCACCGTGGTCAGCCCGGTGAGCTTGCCCTTGGCGCCGGTGAAGGCCTGGGTGGCCACCGCGAAGGCCCGCTCGCAGCCCTCTTCGTGGCTGGAACTGGTGCGCAGCTTGGTGGGCCAGTAGGGCCAGGTCAGCGGCCGGTTCTCCTC
>JAYUQJ010000548.1:0-6940 GCA_043756825.1 Betaproteobacteria bacterium
CAGCCCGCGCCGGGGCCTTGTTGCCGCTGGTCCTGAGCGCCGCCTTGCTGGCCGCCTGCGAGGGTGAGACCCAGGAGCTGCAGGCCTGGATGGACCAGCAGCGCCGCGAGGTGCGCCCGCGGGTGCAGCCGCTGGCCGCGCCCAAGAAGTTCGACCCGGTGCCCTACGCCAACGCCCAGTTGCTTGACCCGTTCTCGAACCAGAAGCTCAGCGTGGCGATCAAGCAGGAATCGCGCCAGACCAGCTCCTTGCTGGCGGCCGAACTGAACCGCCGCAAAGAGCCGCTGGAGGCCTTTTCGCTGGACATGATGACGATGGTGGGCAGCATCAGCAAGGCCAACCGGCCGATGGCGCTGCTGCGGGTGGAAAGCCTGCTCTACCAGGTGAAGGCCGGTGAATACATCGGCCAGAACTACGGCCGCATCGTCCGCATCACCGAGACCGAAGTGACGCTGCGTGAGATCGTGCAGGACTCAGCAGGTGAATGGACCGAGCGCCCGGCAACGCTGCAATTGCAGGAGCGTGGGCAGGAGAAGGCGCGATGACTACCCCGCAGGAGATGACCAAGATGCTCAAGTGGCGCGCCCGACTGGCCGCCGTCGTGCTGGCCTGTGCGGCACCGATGGTGGTGCTGGCACAGGCCGCTGCCCCGGCGCCGGTATCCACCAACGCTGGCACGCCGGCAGCTGCCGACAATGCGGCCCGCATCACCATCCGGGCCATCACCAGCAGCCAGCAATCGGGCTCCGACGTGGTGCGCATCGAGCTCAGCGAGGCCTTGACCGCCGTGCCCGGCGGGTTCTCCGTGCAGACGCCGCCGCGCATCGCGCTCGACCTGCCGGGCGTGGGCAATGGCCTGGGCAAACCGGTGATCGACATCAACCAGGGCAATCTGCGCTCGGTCGCCATCGCCCAGGCCGGTGAGCGCACCCGCCTGGTGCTCAACCTGCGCCAGGCCGCCAACTACCGCACCGAGCTGCAGGGCAAGGTGCTGGTGGTGGTGGTGGACAACGCCAGCGCGGTGGCCGCCGCCCCGGCCAGCAACGAGCCGCTGCACTTTGCCCCGCCGCTGAACCAGGACCGCCTGCCGCTGCGCGACATCGACTTCCGCCGCGGTGGCGATGGCGCCGGCCGGGTGGTGGTGGCGCTGGCCAGCACCCAGGTGGGGGTGGACATCCGCCAGCAGGGCCAGAGCCTGGTGGTGGAGTTCTTGCGGTCCAGCCTGCCCGAGACCCTGCGCCGCCGCCTGGATGTGGCCGATTTCGGCACGCCGGTGCAAAGCGTGGCCACCTTCCAGGCCGGCGACCGGGTGCGCATGGTGGTCGAGCCCAAGGGCAACTGGGAGCACAGCGCCTACCAGAGCGACAACCAGTTCGTGCTGGAGGTGCGGCCGGTCAAGCCCGACCCCAACAAGCTGACCCAGGGCCCGGGCTTCTCGGGCGAGAAGCTGTCGCTGAACTTCCAGAACATCGAAGTGCGGGCGCTGCTGCAGGTGATCGCCGATTTCACCAATTTCAACGTGGTCACCAGCGACACCGTCACCGGCAATGTCACCTTGCGCCTGAAGGACGTGCCCTGGGACCAGGCCCTGGACATCATCATGCAGAGCAAGGGCCTGGGGGTGCGCAAGAACGGCAATGTGCTGTGGATCGCGCCCAAGGACGAATTGGCCGCCAAGGAGCAGCTGGAGCTTGAATCCAGGAAAAAGATCGCCGAGCTGGAGCCGGTGCGCACCCAATCCTTCCAGCTCAATTACGCCCGCGCCGAAGAGGTGGCCAAGGGATTGAGCGGCCAGTCGGGCGCTGGCGGGCGCAATAGCGGCAGCGGCAGCGACGGTGCCGGCGGCGGCAGCGCGGGCGGCAGCGGCGCCGGCGGGGCGGGCAACAGCGGTGCAGGCGGCAACAGTGGCGGCGGTGGCGGCGGGCAGGCCCAGCGCATCCTCTCGCCGCGCGGCAGCGTGATCTTCGAGACCCGCACCAACCAGCTGTTTGTCACCGACATCCCCAGCAAGCTGGAAGAGATCCAGCTGCTGATCAGCAAGATCGACATTCCGGTGCGCCAGGTGCTGATCGAGGCCCGCATCGTCGAGGCCGACGACAAGTTCGGCCGCACCCTGGGCATCAAGCTGGGCGGGTCTGACCTGCGCGGCATCCAGGGCGGCATCCCCGGCTATTCGGTGGGCGGCGGCAACTACGTCACGGTGGGCGGCAACACCGCCAATGTGGGCAACCAGACCCTGCAGACCGGCCTGACCGGCACTGACGCCACCCGGGCCGCCTATGCCAACAGCAACTTCGTCAACCTGCCCGGCAGCATCATCAACTCGGTATTCGGCGGGCAGAGCCTGCCGAGCTTTGCGCTGTCGCTGTTCAGCCCGGCGGCCAACCGCTTTCTGAACCTGGAGCTGTCGGCACTCGAGGCCGACGGCAAGGGCAAGATCATCAGCAGCCCGCGGGTGATCACCGCCGACCAGAACAAGGCCATCATCGAGCAGGGCACCGAGCTGCCCTACCAGGTGGCAACGTCCAGCGGGGCCACGTCGATCCAGTTCCGCAAGGCCAACCTCAAGCTCGAGGTAAAGCCGCAGATCACCCCCGAGGGCAGTGTCATCATGGTGCTCGACATCAACAAGGACAGCGTGGGCCAGAGCACGCCGCAGGGCTTTGCCATCGATACCAAGCATGTGCAGACCGAGGTGCTGGTGGAAAACGGCGGCACGGTGGTGATCGGTGGCATCTTCACCCAGACCGAAAGCACCGACATCAACAAGGTACCGCTGCTGGGCGACATGCCCTATTTGGGCGCGCTGTTCCGCAACACCACCAAGGTGGCGACCAAGACCGAGTTGCTGATCTTCATCACGCCCAAGATCGTGACCGAGCGCGCTGCGGCGCGCTGACCGGGCCGATGCTTGCGCTGGACCCGCAAGGGTGATTGGGAGTTTTGATATGCGTTTGGTAATGATCAAATTGCAGCTGGCGGTCTGCCTGATTTCATTGTTGGTGGGCTGCGGCGGTGGTGGTGGCGATACGGGCAACTTGGTTTTGCCGGGGACGGGTTCTGGCGGCACGGGTGGTACAGGCAGCACGCCTCTTGTCACTGTTCAGTTGGTGGTCAAGCTGGTGGATGCCAACGGCGCATCAACGACTGCCATCGTGGCTGGCCAGCCGGTGCGTGCGCAGGCCATCCTGACCAAGAATGGCGTTGCAGTTTCGAATGAAATCGTGCAGTTCGCCGTAGACACTGCCGACCTGGTCAAGATCGATCCGGTTTCTGGCTCGCAGCTCAGCGATACGGCGGGCCTAACGGCTGTCACGGTTTCGTCATTGGGCGCTGGCGCTGGCGCTGGCGCCGGACGGATCACTGCAACGGCGAAAGTTGGTGAAATCGTCGCCACTGGCGCTGCCAGCTTTTTTGCCAGCGGCACAGTGGGTTCTCAGCCCGCGACGCTTGCGCTTGGACCGGTGGCAGTGGGGTCTTCGTCGGTTTCCGCCTACGGCACGACCAGTGTTGAAGTGTTGGTGCTGCAGAGCGGGCAGGTCTACACCTCACCGGTCACGGTCAACTTCACCAGTTCCTGTGCTGCCGGCAGGTCGACGATTACGCCAAGTTCCACTACTCAACCTTCCGGCAAAGCCGTTGCCACGTTTGTTGACAACGGGTGCGCGCAGACTGCGGACAGCACCGTCACGATCACCGCCTCGATTGGCACCGACACGAAATCTACTTCGATGACCGTCAAGGCGCCGACTGCCGGCAGCCTGCGTTTTCTCTCTGTCGTGCCTAGTGATAAATCCATCACGCTGCGCGGGCAGGGTGGCAACGGCAGACAGGAAAATGCTACCGCCACTTTTAAGTTGGTCGACGTGGCAGGCAATGGGGTGGCTGATGCGGATGTCTGTTTTGACGTGACCACCTACGCCGGGGGCTTGAATCTCGACGGTTTCAGCAGGAGCAAGTTACCGGAAAATCCTGGTAGCGCAAACCTATGCGGAGCTGACATTCTCAGTGTTGTGAAGTATGTCAAGCGTACCAATGCGGATGGCACCGTGTCAGTTCAAATTAATGCCGGTACCGTGCCGACGCCGGTGCGTGTGCGTGCGCGCGCTTTGTATCCCGCAACTTCAAGCGCGCCGCTGGAGACCTACTCTGACACCTTATCCATCTCCACCGGCTTGCCGTTGCAGCGCTCATTCTCGCTGTCCATTGATCAGGCCAATATCGACGGTGGCAATTTCGACGGACAGGTCGCCAAGCTGACCGTGCGACTTGCAGATCAATTTTCCAATCCGGTACCAGACGGCACGGTAGTGAATTTCGTCGCCTCAGGTGGGGCAGTTTGCACCGCCGATAACGGGTCTTGCAAGACCGTTAACGGTGCTTGTGGCTGCGATTTCGTTTCGCAGGCGCGTCGTCCTTTGGACAATAGAGTGGTTGTGACGGCATATGCAGTTGGACTGGAGGACTACGACGACAGCAACGGCGACAATGAGTACACAACAGGGGAGTTCTTTTCCGATCTGGCTGACGCATTTGTCGACGCCAATAAGGATGGAAAGTCGGATTCTGTAAACAAAAACAGTGATATTGACATTCTAATTCCCTATCAGAAGCCGACTTCATATTCGTCTGCTGGCGACGGTGTGCGGGGTACAGCCCATATTCGGGCTTCGACAATCATTTACCTAAGCCAATCCTCCACCACCGGCGACCCCACCGCCATCATGCCGCGTGAGCAGTTCAACCAAGAGCGTAATTTGCTGACCGGTAATCTCTCCCCATTGTTTTTGCGACTGACGCCGTTTTGTCCGCAGGGTACTCCCCTGCCTCAGTCGTCTATTGCTATGGCGCTGGAGGATGGTCTTGGCAATCCCATGGCAGCGGCAACTACTTTGGCGGCAGTTGATAGCACAGACAATGTAACGCCTATCGCATTCCGCCCTGTAAGCGTTTTGGCGATTGGTGCCCGCCCGCCGTCCAGTCTTGTCGACCTTCCAAACCTTCCTAAAATTGCATTCGACGCGGCCATTCCGGGGTTCAGGCCATACATTCTTGGTGCTGTGAATGGGACCGTGACCACTGAACATTCCGTTGCCGTAAGGGGTGTGGCGGACAAATGTTCAGGCAACGCCTCCTTTGGTATGGAAGTTGCTTCGCCACGCGGTGGCAAGGCACTCGCAAGGTTGCTTTACGATGGTGAAACGCGGGCGGTCAATCGCCGCAGTTTTGACGTTCGCTATCGCAGCAGCGGCTTGACGGTTTCCGTCAGTCCGGACTCGTCAACCAGATCTGTGGTTATTTCGTCGGCAGCCTTGGTGCAGGGTGCAGATGAACCGGCTACGACCAGTACGGTGGTGGATTGGGGTGATGGAACCATCGAACGCGGGGTTACCGAACTGGCCAGCAGCCGGCATGTTTACGCGGCCGCCGGCACCTACACCATGCGCATTTCGGTCAGCGCGGCGACGGGTTCAAAAAACTATTCCCAGACTTTTGTCGTCCCTTGACCCTCTGGCTCGCCGAAACTCCGTCCGGTTTGCCTCTGATTTATGGAAAATTCGCCTCCGGCGGGCGTTTTCTCCATCGCCCTGGTCGGCATGCCGGGCTGTGGCAAATCCACCGTGGGCCGCCACTTGGCGCGGCAGCTGGGCTGGCGCTTCGTTGACAGTGACCATGAGATCGAGCGCCAGATCGGCGGGTCGATCCGCACTTTTTTCGAGCAGCAGGGCGAGGCGGCCTTTCGCGATCTGGAGCAGCAGTCGATCGCGGCCCTGACTCAGCAGCCGGCCACGGTGCTGGCCACCGGCGGGGGCGCGGTGCTGCGCCCGGCCAATCGCCTGGCGCTCAGGGCCGGCTGCAAGGTGATCTACCTGCGTTCGTCGCCCGAAGAACTGTTTCGTCGCCTGCGCCACGACACCCAGCGCCCCTTGCTGCAGGTGAAAGACCCGCTCAGGCGACTGCGCGAGCTGTTCCATCAGCGCGATCCGCTCTACCGCGATGCCTGCGACTACGTGATCGAGACCGGCCGGCCGTCGGTGCCCAACCTGGTCAACATGATCCTGATGCAGCTGGAATTGGCCGGGGTGATCGACCCGTCGCAGGTGCCGGCCACGGTGGGCCGGGTGCTGCCACAGCAGGGGTGAGAGACTGAGAGTCTTTCGATCATGCCCGCTCACCACCCCAAAACGCACCCGCTCGTCGTTGCAAACGCTCGCCATAGCCCGGGCTATGGCTGCGCTTTGCGCCAGGGCCAGGAGGCCCTGGCCTTCGCCAGGCACGAACAGTCCTCAGGACTGTTTGTGTCCGGGCTCAGCCTATATCGAGCACGTTTTGTGGCGTTGCTCGGTCACGCTCGAAATCCTCTCAGTCTCTGAGCCGCGCGGGGCTGGCGGGACGGCTTGGCTACACTGCCGCGATGGAATGGCTAGACTCGATTCGGTGGGACCGCGACGGCCTGGTGCCGGTGATTGCCCAGGAAGCCGCCAGTGGTGACGTGCTGATGTTTGCGTTCATGAACCGCGAGGCCCTGGCACTCACTGCCCAGCGTGGCCAGGCGGTGTACTGGAGCCGCTCGCGGGCGCGCCTGTGGCACAAGGGCGAGGCGTCGGGGCACACCCAGCATGTGCACGAAATCCGGCTCGATTGCGACAACGATGTCGTGATGCTCAAGGTCACGCAGGCGGGCCAGGGTGACGGCCAGCGGTCGATCGCCTGCCACACCGGACGCCATTCGTGTTTTTTCAAGCGCTATGAAGATGGCGCCTGGAAGGCAGTCGATCCGGTGCTCAAGGATCCGGCGTCGATCTACAAATGAGCCGGCCGAGATGACGCCCGCGATGACACCCGCGATGACGCCCCAAAACTCTGCGGATTCCAGCGCCGACGACACCCTGGCCCGTCTGGCCGCGGTGATCGCATCGCGCCGCCATGCCGACCCGGC
>JAYUQJ010000549.1:0-6932 GCA_043756825.1 Betaproteobacteria bacterium
ACCGGCCCGCCACCTTGCGGTCGATAGCCGCCGCGCCTTCGGATTCCGCGAAGTCGCGCACCCGGCGCAGCAGCCGCCCGGCCACGCGCGGCGTGCCCCTTGAGCGGCTGGCGATCTCGCGCGCGCCCTCGTCGTTCACCGCCACGCCCATCTTGCGCGCCGCCCCGGTGAT
This sequence comes from Betaproteobacteria bacterium, assembly GCA_043756825.1. Lineage (GTDB taxonomy): Bacteria > Pseudomonadota > Gammaproteobacteria > Burkholderiales > Burkholderiaceae_C > Pseudaquabacterium. The sequence continues at coordinate 173 of JAYUQJ010000549.1, forward strand.
GACCCGCACCAGCTCCTCGGGCGTGTAGAATTCCAGCCGCAACGGAATGCCGAACCGGTCCCTCAGCGGTGTGGCCAGCAGGCCCGCCCGCGTCGTCGCTCCGACCAGCGTAAACGGGGCCAGATCGATCCGCACCGACCGCGCCGACGGTCCCTCGCCGATGATCAGGTCCAGCACATGGTCCTCCATGGCGGGATAGAGGATCTCCTCCACCGTCGGAGCCAGCCGGTGGATCTCGTCGATGAACAACACGTCGCGCGGTTCGAGATTGGTCAGGATGGCCGCCAGGTCGCCGGCCTTGGCCAGCACCGGGCCGGAGGTGGCGCGAAAACCGACGCCCAGCTCCCGCGCGACGATCTGCGCCAGGGTGGTCTTGCCCAGGCCGGGCGGGCCGAACAGCAGCACATGGTCGAGCGCCTCTTCGCGTTTGCGCGCCGCGCCGATAAAGATCTCCAGCTGCTCGCGCGCCTTGGCCTGGCCGATGTAGTCGGCCAGCAGCTTGGGGCGCAGCGCGCGCTCCAGCGCTTCTTCCTGGGGCGATTGGCGCGCCGCGCTCAACACCCGCGGGCCGGGGGACGCGTCTGCGAAATCGTCGGTCTGTATGCCCATACAGCGCATTGTCCATGCGGCCGACGCTTGCGGGCCGGGCCCGGGCCGGGAAATTTCAGCGCGACAGCGACTTCAACGCCAGCTTGATGCCCTCGCTCACACCCACCTCGGCCGGCAGGGCCTTGAGCGCGGCGGCGGCGTCACGCTCGCTGTAGCCCAGGGCCACCAGCGCCTGGACGATGTCGGCCTGGGCATCGCTGACCAGGGCCGACCCGGGCAGGCCCAGATCGGGGCCAAGCTTGCCCTTGAGTTCGAGCAGCAGGCGCTCGGCGGTCTTCTTGCCGATGCCCGGCACCTTGACCAGGCGGCCGGTCTGTTGCTGGGTCACGGCCAGGGTCAACTCGGCCACCGACAGGCCGGACAGCACCCCCAAGGCCATGCGCGGACCGATGCCCGAGATCTTGATCATCTGCCGGAAGGTGGCGCGTTCGGCGGCGGTGAGAAAGCCGTAGAGCAACTGGGCGTCCTCGCGCACCACGAAATGGGTCAGCAGCGTCACCCGCTCGCCCAGTCCGGGCAGGTTGTAGAAGCTGCTCATCGGCACGTCCACCTCGTAGCCGACGCCATTGACATCGATGAGAACCTGGGGCGGAGCCTTGTCCGCCAGCAAACCCGTGAGGCGTCCGATCATGCGCCGCAGTGTAGCCAGCAGCGTCGCGGCGCGAAGCCAGGGGCCTGCCCGCAGGCCGGGTGGGTGGCGGGCTCAGCGCCGGAACAGGCCCAGCCGCTGCGCCTCCAGCGCGGCTTCAGCGCGTGAGCTGACATTGAGTTTGCGGTAGATCTGCTTGACGTAGTCCGCAATCGTGTGGCGGCTCAGGCCCAGCTGCACACCGATTTCGGGCAAGGTGTAGCCCTTGGCCACGCGCAGCAGCACCTCGCTCTCGCGGTCGGTGAGCGACACCTCGGGCATGGCATTGGCCTGAGGCTTGGCCTGGCTGGCGAAGTACTTGATGACCTTGCGCGCGATCGACGGCGACAGCGGTGGCTCGCCCTGGGCGATGCGCTGCAGCTGCTCGGTGATCAATTCGCGCGACTGCTCTTTCAGGATGTAGCCATAGGCGCCGGCCTGCAGCGCCGGGAACAAATGCTCGTCGTCGTCATGGATGGTCACCACCACCGACAAGGCCTCGGGCTGCAGGTCGCGCAGCCGGGCCACCACGTCGGTGCCGCTGCCGTCGGGCAGGCCCAGGTCGAGCAGCGCCAGGTCGAAGCGCAGCACCTGCACCTGGTGCAAGGCGTCCTGCACGCGCGAACATTCGGTGATCCGGGCGTTGGGAAACACCTGCATCACCAGGCTCTTGAGCCAGGCGCGAATCTCGGGCAAATCTTCCAGCAGCAGGATGTGGTTCATCGCGGGCAGTCCATCAGGCGCGCCGGTCAGGCGAATGAATTGATGCTAGCAGCGGCTCAGCCCATTGTGGTGTGCCGCTCCAGGGGCAGCGTGAGGCGTATCACGGTTCCGTAGCCTGGGCCCGACTCGACCAGGCATTGGCCTTGCAGCTGCTTGGCGCGGCCCTTCATGCTGGCCATGCCGTGGCCTTTGTCCAGGCGCCCGTCCAGCTCGCGCGGTATGCCTTTGCCGTTGTCCTGGATGATCAGCTGGAAGTCGCCCTGGTCGATGGTGCAGCGCACCGAGCACTGCGACGCCTCGCTGTGCTTGATGATGTTGCTTACCGCCTCGCGCAATATGCGGGTGGTCTGCACATAAGCGCGCGAGGACAGGGTTTGCGGCACGTCCTCGTCCGACGGCGCGCTCCATTCGCCTTGCACGCCCGATTGGGTCAAGCGCGACACCACCTCGGCGCGCCAGTCGCCCAGCGCGTCGAGCAGCTTGACCGGCTTGCCGGTGAGACCGCGCACCGATAGGCGCATCTCCTCGAGCGCCTCGCGCGCCAGGGTGCTGATGCGCTCGCTTTCGCTGGTGTGCACGATGGTCAGCAGCTTGGCGCCCAGGTCGTCGTGCAGGTCGGCGGCAATGCGCTTGCGCTCGCGGTCGGTGACCTGCTCGACCTTCAGCTCCGACAACTGGGTGAAATTGCGCTCTATCTGGGCGGTGGCTTCGCGGATACGCACTTCCAGTTCGGCCCGGGTCTGCTCGGCCGACAGGAAGGCACGCCCGTACTGCTGCACCAGCAGCAGGCCAAGGGCCAGAAAGCCCAGCGCCGGCAGCAACTCGGCCACATAGCCGATGCGCGCATCCAGGGGCAGCACCTGGGTGGCGAAGCCCACGCTCAGCGACAGCGCCATCACCGCCAGCAGCGCGGCCATGGGCCAGAAACGCGGGCTCCGCGCGCGCCGCGCCATCACCAGGTAGTAGGCCGATGCGGCGCCGCACTGCAGGGTGAGCAGCACCGACCAGACCCCCGCGGCAACGTAGAGATGGCCCGGGCCAGCCGCAATCAGCGACAGAGGCATCAGCAGGCATTGCGCCGGCAGCGCCCGGTTCAGCCAGGCCCGGCGCTGGCCGGCATAGCGCATCAGAAACTGCACCGCCGCCAGGGTGATGAAGGCCATCAGGCTGATCAGCCCCATCTCGGCCAGCGCATTGCTCACCGGCAGGGTGGACACCCACAGCCGGGCCAGCAGCAGCGACCAACCTACCATCAGCGCGCCAAAGTAGGCCAGGTAGCTCTGGGCCCGGTTGAACCAGCCCATCACGAACATGAAACTGCCCATCAGCACCAGGGCGCCGCTCATTACCTCGGGCAGGCGGATTGCAAACAACATGCGCCGGGCATGCTGGCCGGCCATCAGATCGTAGGGTCCGAACTCGATATCGGACAGGCCGGCCGCACGCTGGCGCGAACTTACGTCATCCAGCCGGTAGCCCTTGACGCGCAAGTCCAGCGGGTTGTCGCCCGCGTGCAGCAGCGCGGCCGGCACCGGGATCAGCTGGGGCCGGTGGCAATTGCGCGTGACGGGCTCCTCGAAGCGTCCGCCGTCGTGGATGCGCTGGCCGTTGACCCAGACTTGCAGGACGCTGCAGGCCCGCTCTACATACAGCGCATAGAGCGGTGCATCGGCACTGGGCGAAAACCCGTTGGCGGGCAGGTCGAGGGTCAGCCGGTACCACATCTCGCCCTGCCGCCCGGTGACGCGCTCGGTCCAGTCGTCGGGCAGCTTGACGGTTTCGGCCTGGTCCCAGGCCGGGGCCTGGCCCGGCACGCCGGCCACGGCCTGGGCCTGGTTCAGGCGCAGCACCAGGGCTTGCGCCGGCAAGGCCCAGGCCAGCAGCGCCAGCAAGGCCCAGGCCCGCAGGCCCGCAAGGGCCCACCGCCGCATGATGGGGCGCATGGTGCCGCGTCGGCCTCCCTGCCGCGGTGCCCCGGCACGGGCGTGGCAGCGGGCATGGCCGGGCAGGTCGCTCATGGCGGGAGATTGTCTGGCATCGGCGGGCCGCGGCTTCGTCGCAGAATCGGGGCATTCCGTATGCCATCGCACGCTTGGTGCCCGAACCCATGATCCTTCGTCACGTCTTCGAACCCACCGACAACCCGCGCCTGGCCCACCTGAGCGGTGCCTTTGACGAGCACCTGCGCACCATCGAGGCGGCGATGTCGGTGCGTATCAGCCGGCGCGAGGCGGCTTTCCGGGTCGAGGGCGCGCGCGAGCCGGCCGGCCGGGCGCTGGCACTGCTGCAGTCGCTGTACGCCCGCGCTGCCCGGCCGATCCCTGCCGAGACCCTGCAGCTGGCGCTGGTCGAGGCCCGCCAGGCGCGCCCGGTCGATGACGCCGCATTGCCGCCCGGCGCCGAGGCGATCCAGTTGCATACCCGGCGCCCTGACCTGCGGGGCCGCACGCCGACCCAGGTGCAGTACCTGCACAACATCCTCAGCCACGACATCACTTTCGGCATCGGCCCGGCCGGCACCGGCAAGACCTTTCTGGCGGTGGCCTGCGCGGTGGACGCGCTCGAGCGCAGCGGTGTGCAACGCATCGTGCTCACCCGCCCGGCGGTGGAGGCGGGCGAGCGCCTGGGCTTTCTGCCGGGCGACCTGACCCAGAAGGTCGATCCCTATCTGCGCCCCTTGTATGACGCGCTCTACGACCTGATGGGCTTCGACCGGGTCACCGCAGCCTTCGACAAAGGCCAGCTGGAAGTGGCACCGCTGGCCTTCATGCGCGGGCGCACGCTCAACCATGCCTTCGTGATCCTGGACGAGGCCCAGAACACCACGCCCGAGCAGATGAAGATGTTTCTCACCCGGATCGGCTTTGGCGCACGGGCGGTGGTCACTGGCGATACCAGCCAGGTCGACCTGCCGCGTGGCAGCGGCAGCGGCCTGGTGGATGCCGCTGCGGTGCTGGACGGCGTGCCCGGCATCGCTTTCTCGCGCTTCAGTTCGGCCGACGTGGTGCGCCACCCGCTGGTGGCGCGCATCGTCGAGGCCTACGACGCCGCTCGCCCGGCCGAGGACCCGCGATGAGCGGCCGCCCGGGTCGGCCAGGGCTGGTGTTGTCGCTGCAGTTTGCCGATGCCCGTCACCGGGCGCTCTTGCCGCGCCACCGGGTCAGCCGCTGGCTGCGCGCCGCGCTGCAGCGGCCGGGCGAGATCACCGTGCGCATCGTGGGTGACGACGAGGCCCAGGCCCTGAACCGTGGCTTTCGCCAGAAGAACTACGCCACCAATGTGCTGACCTTCGACTACCAACACGAGCCCGTGGTGGTGGCCGATCTGGTGCTGGCGGCCGGCGTGGTGGCGCGCGAGGCGGCCGAGCTTGGCATCGCCGTGGCCGACCATTACGCCCACCTGCTGGTGCATGGCGCCCTGCACGCGCAAGGCCTTGACCACCAGGAGGTTGAAGCCGCCCTCGCGATGGAGACACTGGAAACCTCCATCCTGGCCGGCCTGGGCCTGGCTGACCCCTACCAGCGTTGAAGGCCCGGGCGCAAGCCGGGTTGCGCCGCGTCAACCCTGGCGCAGCAGGCGTGCGGCGTCCAGCGCGAAGTAGGTCAGCACGCCGTCGGCGCCGGCCCGCTTGAAGGCCAGCAGCGACTCCATCATCACCGCATCGTGGTCCAGCCAGCCATTGGCGGCGGCGGCCTTGAGCATCGCGTACTCGCCGCTCACCTGGTAGGCAAAGGTGGGCAGGCTGAATTCGTCCTTGACCCGGCGCACGATGTCCAGATAAGGCATGCCGGGCTTGACCATCACCATGTCGGCGCCCTCCGCGATGTCGAGCGCCACCTCACGCAGGGCCTCGTCACTGTTGCCGGGGTCCATCTGATAGGCCTTCTTGTCGCTCTTGCCCAGGTTGGCGGCCGAACCCACGGCGTCGCGAAAGGGGCCGTAGAAGGCGCTGGCGAACTTGGCGCTGTAGGCCATGATGCGGGTGTGGATCAGGCGGTTTTCTTCCAGTGCGCTGCGGATGGCGCCGATCCGCCCGTCCATCATGTCGCTGGGTGCGAGGATGTCCACCCCGGCCTCGGCCTGCACCAGCGCCTGCTGCGTCAGCACCGCCACGGTTTCGTCGTTGAGGATGTAGCCGGTGGGGTCGAGCAGGCCGTCCTGGCCGTGCGAGGTGAAGGGGTCCAGCGCCACGTCGGTCAACAGGCCCAGTTGCGGAAAGCGCTGCTTGAGCGCCCGCACCACCCGCGGCACCAGGCCGTCGGGGTTGGTGGCTTCGCGGCCGTCGGGGCTCTTGAGCGCGGGGTCGATCACCGGGAACAGCGCCATCACCGGCACCCCAAGGCGCACGCATTCTTCGGCCAGGGGCAGCAATCGGTCGATCGACAGGCGCTGCACCCCGGGCATGCTGGCCACATCCTGGCAGCGGTCATGGCCATCGAGCACGAACACCGGAAAGATCAGGTCACTGGTGTGCAAGCGGTTTTCTCGAACCAAGTCGCGGGTGAAGGCATCGCGGCGCAGCCGACGCGGTCGGCTGGCGGGGAAGGCAGGCTGGCGGGGCGTGACCATGGTGAGATTCCTGGAAGGTGTGGGTTTGCACACCGCCGAGCCGGGCAGGCGGCGTGTGCGTTTGTACTCACTCTAAAGACTTTTCAGGCGATTCGGTTCTGCTACCATGAATACGGGTGGCGTGCTGCGAGGCAGCCATCCCCTGCTTTTCCTCCCTGAGCAGGTGCCTGGGCGCTTCGGCGTAAGGGCTTGCGACCCCAGTCCATCCGGCTGGGGTTCTTTTTTTGTGCC
>JAYUQJ010000550.1:0-2619 GCA_043756825.1 Betaproteobacteria bacterium
GTGGTGTCGGTGCGCGAGCACATGTATGTGCACGCCGCGCAGTCGATTGGTGCGGCCGCGCCGCGCATCCTGTGGCGCCACATCCTGCCCAATGTGATGGCGCCCATCATCGTGCTGCTGACGACCCGCGTGGGCACCGTCATCCTGGCCGAATCGGGGCTGTCGTTTCTGGGCCTGGGCGTGCCGCCACCGGCCCCCACCTGGGGCGCCATGCTGTCGGGCAGCGGCCGCACCTACATGTTTGAAGGGCCCTGGCTGGCGTTGGCGCCGGGGCTGTGTTTGACGGCGGTGGTGTATGCCACCAATGTGTTTGGTGATGCGCTGCGCGATCTGCTCGATCCGCGCATGCGTGGTGGACGTTGATCGAGCCCGAATCGGCCATGCCGGCCGAGCCCTGGAGACCGAAATGACCTCAAAGACCCCCCTGCGAATCGGTGCAATTGCCTTTGCGGCCGCACTGGTGCTGACGGGCGCCAGCCAGGCCCAAACGGCGGCCAAGGCCGACAAACCGCAGTACGGCGGCGCCCTCAGCGTGGCCCTCAACTACTACACCATCTCGCCGCTGTCGTTCGACTCGGCCGACTGGGCCTGGAAGTTCAACCAGGACACCGGCCTGGCCTATGAGCAACTGTTCGCGGCCGATCTGAGCAAGGCCAAGCGCAACGGCGGCAAGCACGCCTTCATCACCGACGGTTGGTTGCCGCCCGATGGCATGCGCGGCGAGTTGGCCGAGAGCTGGCGCATGCTGGACAACCCGTTGCGCCTGGAAGTGCAGTTGCGCAAGGGCGTCATGTTCCCGGCCAAGGCCGGCGTGATGGCCGCGCGCGAACTGGTCGCCGACGATGTGGTCTACAGCTACGACCGCGTCAACAAGAGCTCGAAAAAGATTCCGACCTACTTTGACCACATCGCCAAGATCGAGGCCACCGGCAAACACACGGTGGTGATGAGCTTCAACACCTACAACGCCGAGTGGGATTACCGCTTTGGCTGGGGCTACTACTCGGCCATCGTGCCCAAAGAGGTGATGGACGGCGGTGGCGCCAAAGACTGGAAGAACGTCAACGGCACTGGCCCCTACCTGCTAACCAATTATGTGCAGGGCAATGCCATGACCTTCAACAAGAACCCGGCGTATTGGGACAGTGAAAAGATCGGTGGCCAGTCGTACAAGTTGCCCTTTGCCGACAGCATCACCTACCGCTACATCAAGGACGAAGCCACCGCCATGACGGCGCTGCGCACCGGCAAGCTCGACCTGATGGAGGCGGTGCGCTGGAGCGCCGTGGCCGAGCTGAAGAAGAACGCGCCCAAGTTGCAATGGAACCGTTTCTTGAGCAACAACGGCAGCTACATCACCCTGCGCATGGACACCAAACCATTCGACGACGTGCGTGTGCGGCGCGCGCTCAACATGGCGGTTAACAAGGTCGAGATCATCAAGACCTACTACGGCGGCAACGCCGAGATGTTGAACTTCCCCATGCATGTCAACCACCTGGGCTACTACGAGCCGCTGGAGGTGATGCCCGATTCGGTCAAGGAGCTGTACGTCTACAACCCGACCAAGGCCAAGCAGTTGCTGACCGAAGCCGGCTATCCGAACGGCTTCACCTTCAAGACCCAGACCAGCTCGGCCAGCCTGGACAACGACCTGCTGGCGCAGATCGCCGCCTACCTGGCCAAGGTGGGGGTGAAGATGGAGATCCAGGTCATGGAGTACCCGGCTTACTTGTCGGCCATGACCACCAAGACCAATGCGCCGGGCTACTTCTTGCAGGCCGGGCTGACCAACCCCACCACCTCGCTGCGCAAGACCTTCGTCAAAGGCCAGCCCTGGAACCCGTCGCAGCACAGCGACCCCGAGTACGACAAGAACATGGCCAGCGTGTATGCCGAGCCCGACGAGCGGGTGCGCCAGGTCAAGGTCAAGCTGATGGTGCGCGAGATCCTGGACAAGGCGCCGCACATCTTCCTGCCCGCGCCCTATGCCTACACCGCCTGGTGGCCCTGGGTGAAGAACTACGGCGGCGAGCTGCGCGCCGGGGCTGATCGGCCCGGCCCGATCCACGCGCGCATCTGGATTGACCAAGAGCTGAAGAAGCAGCTCGGTTTTTGAAGTGAACGGCGATTGAGGTGACCCAAGCGCTGCTTGAAGTCCGAGGCCTGACCACCCGCTTTCGCACCGAGCGCGGCCAGGTCACTGCGGTCGATGACGTGTCGTTCAGCGTCGAGGCCGGCCAGACGTTGGCCATCGTCGGCGAATCGGGCTCGGGCAAGAGCGTCACGGCCTTGTCGCTGATGCGGTTGATCCCGACGCCACCGGGCCGCATCGAGGCGGGCGAGATCCTGTTCGAAGGCCAGGACCTTCTCAAGCTCGGCGACGAAGCCATGCGTGCCATCCGCGGCAACCGCATCGCGATGATTTTTCAAGAGCCGATGAGCTCGCTCAACCCGGCCTTGACGGTGGGCCTGCAGATCGCCGAGCCGGTCAACATCCATCAGGGCAAGCCCTGGGGCCCAGGCCTATGAAGTGGCCAAGGCGCTGCTGGGCAAGGTCAGCATCCCCGATGCGGCCAGCCGCTTGCACACCTACCCGCATCAATACTCGGGCGGCAT
>JAYUQJ010000551.1:0-2612 GCA_043756825.1 Betaproteobacteria bacterium
GGCGGCCCGTGGCACCGCCACCGCCACCGCCACCGCCACCGCCACCGCCACCGCCACCGCCACCGCCACCGCCACCGCCACCGCCACCGCCACCGCCACCGCCGGCGCGCCGCCCGCTGCGAACCCGACGAAAGCCCCCGATGAATATCCTCATGCTGCACGGCATCAACCACAACATGTTCGGCAAGCGCGACCCCAGGCAGTACGGCACCACCACGCTGGCCGAGATCGACGGCCACCTGGCGGACCTGGGCCAGGACCTGGGCGCGCAGGTGGAAAGCTTCCAGACCAACGACGAAGGCGCGATGTGCGAACGCATCCACCAGGCCTACGCCGACGGCGTGGATGCGGTGCTGATCAACGCCGGCGCCTGGACCCACTACAGCTACGGCATACGCGATGCGCTGGCCATCCTCCGCTGCCCCATCGTCGAGCTACACATGTCCAACATCCACGCGCGCGAGCCCTTCCGCCACCATTCGGTGTTTGCCGAGATCGTGCGCGGCCAGATATGCGGCTTCGGTGTCGACAGCTACCTGCTGGCGCTGCGCGCCGCCGTCTCGGCCGTGCGCGCCGCCGGCGGAGGCCGGGCCGAGCCCACCGCATGATCGCGTCGGCGCCGGATCAAGTGCCCCCCGGCAAGGGCTTGTCCAGTGCGCGCCGGGCATCCCGTGCCGCCTCGCGCACATGGCAGCCGGCCAGATGGTCGTTGACCAGACCCATGGCCTGCATGAAGGCGTAGACGGTGGTGGGGCCGACAAAGGTCCAGCCGCGCTGCTTGAGGTCCTTGGACATTGCCAGCGACTCGGCCGATTGCGTCAGCGCCCGCAGCGCGGCCAAAGTCATTTCGCGCGGCCGGCTGCCGGGCGCCGGCTCATGACGCCACGCATACGCGGCCAGCGAGCCGAACTCGCGCCGCAGCTCGATCACCCGGCGGGCGTTGTTGACCGTCGATTCGATCTTGCCGCGGTGGCGCACGATGCCGGCATCGGCCAGCAAGCGCGCTACTTCGGAAGGGCCGAAATCGGCCACCTGTTGGGCATCGAACTGCGCGAAACCGGCGCGAAAGGCGTCGCGCTTGTTCAGGATCGTGAGCCAGCTCAGGCCGGCCTGGAAGCCTTCCAGGCAGAGCTTCTCGAACAAGCGCCGGTCGTCGGTCACCGGAAAGCCCCATTCCCGGTCGTGGTAGTGGCGGTAGGCCGGGCTGGCCTGGCACCAGAAGCAGCGCGGCGCGCGGTCTTCTGCCGCAGCAAACAGGCCCGGGGGCAGCGCGTCGGGTGGGGCGGAGGCGGGCATGGGCAGATCGGATCGGCGGTGGCCGGCCATGATAGATGCTGGGCAGCGCCGCCTCGGGCAGCCGCCGCGCTGGCGGCAAAGGCGGCGCATCCCTTAAAGGCAACGCTGAACAAGTCCCTCGCGGCGCGCAGCACCCTGCTTTGGGCGCTTTGCGGCGTTGCAAATCCTCCCCATGGCTGGGCTATGGCTGCGGTTTGCGCCTTGCAGCGCATCCCAAATTAAGGCACTGCGCATCCGCGGGGACTGGTTCAGCGTTGCCTTAAAGTGAGGCCGTCACGACCAAGGAACCCACCGATGACCGATGCAGCCGACTACAAACCGCCCAAGATCTGGACCTGGAGCAAGGAAAGCGGTGGCCGCTTCGCCAACATCAACCGCCCGATCGCCGGGCCGACGCACGACAAAGACCTGCCGGTGGGCCGCCACCCGATGCAGTTGTACTCGCTGGCCACGCCCAATGGGGTGAAGGTGACGGTGATGCTGGAAGAACTGCTGGCGCTGGGCCACACCGGCGCCGAGTACGACGCCTGGCTGATCCGCATCAACGCTGGCGACCAGTTCAGCAGCGGCTTCGTGGCGGTGAACCCCAATTCAAAAATCCCGGCGCTGCTGGACCGCAGTGGCGTCGCGCAAGGCCAGGCGCCGATCCGCATCTTCGAGTCTGGCGCCATCCTGATCCACCTGGCCGAGAAGTTCGGCGCCCTGCTGCCCACCGAGCCTGCAGCACGTGCCGAGTGCCTGTCCTGGCTGATGTGGCAGATGGGCAGTGCACCCTATCTGGGCGGCGGCTTCGGCCACTTCTATGCCTATGCGCCGACCAAGATCGAGTATGCGATCGACCGCTTCGCGATGGAGGTCAAGCGCCAGCTGGACGTGCTGAACCGGCGCCTGGCCGAAAGCCCCTACCTGGCCGGTGACGCGTACACCATCGCCGACATCGCCGTCTGGCCCTGGTACGGCGCGCTGGCCAAGGGCCTGGTCTACGAGGCGGGGGAGTTTCTGCAGGTGCAGGACTACACCCATGTGCAACGCTGGGCCGACGCGATCGGCACGCGGCCGGCGGTCAAGCGCGGCCGCATGGTCAACCGGGTGATGGGCAACCCGGCCAGCCAGCTGCACGAGCGCCACGAGGCCAGCGACTTCGACACCCAGACCCAGGACAAGCTGGCCAAGCCGGACTGAGAGACTGAGAGTTTTTCGACCATGCCCGCTCACCACCCCAAAACGCACCCGCTCGTCGTTGCAAATGCTCGCCATAGCCCGGGCTATGGCTGCGCTTTGCGCCAGGGCCAGCAGGCCCTGGCCTTCGCCAGGCA
>JAYUQJ010000552.1:0-2612 GCA_043756825.1 Betaproteobacteria bacterium
AGAGGCGATGCTGTGCGCGGAGTTGGAGCTTGCGCTGGCGAAGATCCGAGATCTTCAGCAGCGCGTGTTCGGCCGCAAGAGCGAGCGCCGCAAGGGCGGCAGCGAGCAGCAGGTTCCGGGGTTGGTCTTGCGTGCGCCGCGGGGGCATAAGCGCGGCGCGCCGGGCCATGGTCGCACGATGCTGGCGCACTTGCCCCAGCGCAGCGAGTATGTCGAGATCGACACGCCGCAATGTCCCCAGTGCGGTCTGGAGTTGAGCGCGTTCCCCGGCACCGAGGACAGCGAAGTGCTGGAGATCGAGGTCCAAGCGTATCGACGCTTGATCCGCAGACGACGTTATCGACCCAGTTGCAACTGTGGCTGTGTGCCGGGCATCGTTGCGGCGCCGACGCCACCACGGCTCATTGAGCGGGGCAAGTTCGGGATCTCGGTGTGGACCAGCGTGCTGCTGGACAAATTTCTCTACGGCCGCCCGAGTCATCGCCTGCTGCAGGATCTGGCCGGCCATGGGCTGCAGATGTCGCCGGGCACGCTGGCCGGTGGCTTGGCTGCGATCGCACCGCTGTTCGAGCCGCTCGAGCAGGCCCTTGTTCGCAGGCTGCGCAGCGAATCCCACTGGCATGCCGATGAGACGCGTTGGGCGGTGTTCGTCGAACTCGCCGGCAAGGTCGGACATCGGTGGTACCTGTGGGTGTTCCACTCCAACTCGGTGGTTCACTATGTGCTGGACGAATCACGTTCGGCCCAAGTTGTCGAAGGTGAATTGGCCGGCGTGCAGCGCGGCGTGATCAGTTGCGACCGGTATTCGGCCTACAAGAAGTTTGCGCGCCTGCACCCGGGGGTCGTATTGGCCTTTTGCTGGGCTCACCAGCGACGGGACTTCCTGGAACTGGCCAATTCCCACCCCGAGGTGTCGCCATGGGCGATGCAGTGGGTGGATACCATTGCCCAGTTGTATCGGCTGAATGCACTTCGCTTGCAGGCCCCGGCCGCCAGCGCTGAACGCACAACTCACCAAGCCGCGTTACGCCAGGCCGTGCGGCGCATGGCAGATGAACGCGATGCTGCGCTGGCCGATCCCCTGCTTGCCCAGCCCGCAGCCAAGGTGCTTCGCAGCATGGTTGAGCATTGGCCCGGGCTGACGGTGTTCCTCAAGCGTCCATGGGTGCCGATGGATAACAACGTCGCCGAACGCGACGCGAGGCTGGCCGTGGTCGGGCGCAAGAACTTCTACGGCTCGGGCTCGCAGTGGTCGGGCCAATTGGCCGCCACGATGTACAGCCTGCTGATGACAGCCAAGCTGTGGGGCCTCAACGTGCGCACATGGCTGAGCGCCTATCTCCAATCCTGTGCCGACAACGGCAATCGCGCACCACCGCAGCTCAACGCGTTTCTTCCCTGGGCCATGGACCCCGCCCGCCTTGCCGCCATGCGTGCTTGCAACACGGGCACCAGCGTTGTCACCGAGGGTATCGACACTTCATGAGCATTTACTGCGGGCGCGAGTTCAGCGCGGACGACATCCAACTGATCAAACGTCTGATCGAACAGGCCCCGCCCCTCAAACGCACGCCCCTGTCGCGCAGACTGTGCGAGCTGTGGGGCTGGACCAAACCCAACGGCCAGCTCAAGGACATGACTTGTCGTGTGGCACTCACGCGCATGCAGGCTGATGGGCTGATCACGCTGCCGCCCTCGCAAATTACGCTCACGCGCCGCCGACCCGAGTTCCCACCCACCCCTGCCACCGATGCGCAAGCGCCATTGCTGCTGCCCGTGCACGAACTCGGCCCCTTGACGCTGAATCCGGTCACGGGCACCGCACCCTCACGCCTGTGGAACGAGTACATCGCGCGCTATCACTACCTGGGCTACACACCCATGTCGGGCAGCCAGATGCGCTACAACGTGTTCGCGGGCGAGCAACTCGTCGCATTGCTCAGCTTCGGCGCCAGCGCTTGGAGGCTGGCCGGGCGCGAGTGCTTCATCGGCTGGCAGGAACCCCAGCGCCTGAAGAACCTGCAACTCGTCGTCAACAACGCCCGCTTCCTGATCCTGCCCTGGATCCAATCCAAGGGACTCGCCTCGAAGATCCTGTCCAAGGTCGCGCGACAACTGCCCGTTGACTGGCATCAGCGCTACGGCTATCGCCCGGTGCTGTTCGAGACCTTCGTGGAATCCCAGCGCCATCGCGGCACTTGCTACAAGGCTGCCAACTGGATCAACGTCGGCCAGACCACTGGACGTGGCAAGAAATCCGCTGTCCACCAGCAGATCATCCCCATCAAGGACATCTGGCTATACCCACTGCGCAAGGACTTCTCCAGCGTACTCTGCCGGTAGCAGCGCCCTCGGCTACTGCTACAGCAACGGGTTCACCGAATGCTTACTTGCCAAGAAGCTAGCGGTAGGTTAAACAGGCCGGCATCCTCGCAGGGGGTCGGCTTCGTTTTTTTTGCTTGAAACCGCCCTTCATCGTGTTTCTTGATTGGGCCATGCCGGCTACGCCAGTGGACCTATCTGCTGGCGAGCCGAAAGTCTCGCAGCGCTACCTGCGGAGTGGTAACCGACCCGGTGCGACGAGGCCCAGTGCGTCGCCTTACAGCTTATGC
>JAYUQJ010000553.1:0-2610 GCA_043756825.1 Betaproteobacteria bacterium
CCCACAAATTTCGAAACATGAAAACGTGTCTTCGTCCGCCATGCGTCGTTGCAAATCCTCGCCATAGCAAAAGCTATGGCTGTGGTTTGCGCCTAGCCCTGCCCTTTCCCCACAAGTCTCAGCCCTTTCCCGCGGTTGCCAGCGCATAGCCCTCGCACATGGCCTGCAGCCGCGCATGGCCATGCCACAGCACTTGGTGGCCGGGGGGTGGAGCGTTGGGGCGGCCGATGTAGCCGCCCAGTCGAGCTACGAGACCGACCGCCTCGCCGAGCAGCACGGGTCGTTCGATGCCGTTTTTTTTGCATACGCCCGCAACACATCGATTTCGAGGTCGCAGAACAGCACGTCTGCCGGCAGCTCTGGGCACTGCCGGCCCAGCAGCGTGAGCAGCATGATGCGCCAGGCAATGACGAGGTTGAAGGCGATGGCGCGCTTCAAGCGCGTAGCCGTCTTGTGCTGCAGCGCCTGGACGCGGCAGCCGCTCTTGAGCACGCGGTGCCAGTCCTCGATGCGCCAGCGCAGACAGTACCAGCGCAGGCACTCGCAGGCCTGCTCGGCGCTGGTGATCTCGCGCGTGCTCAGCAAGAACCATTCGAGTCGCTCTGCGCCTGCGGGCGCGCGCGTCTCGCGCACGTGCACCGCCCACAGCCGCAGCGCGGCCTTGCCAGCGTGAGGCTTGGGCGCAGGCAGCACGACCTCGCTGTAGCGCAGTTGCACCTGTGCCGTGCGCTTCGGGTGGCCTGCACGCGCTTGGCTCTTGCTCTTCTTGGGTCGACTGCTCTGACGCGGCACGGCGATGCCCAGTTCGCTCTTGACCGGGCTGCTGCGCACCTGGTCGAACAAGGTGTGCTGCTCGGCGATGAGACGGTCGTGCTTGGCGCGCACCAGCAGATCGACCTTGTTGCGCTGGCGCTGCTCGTCGAACAACTCGAAGAAGTCGGCCTCGCGGTCCATCACGCTGACCACGCGGGTGGCGGGCATGCGCGAGGCGGCCTGCTCGCATTGACGCAGCCCGTGGATCCAGTCGAAGGTTTTCTTGTCCTGGATCGGCACGCGCGCCGAGGGTCGGTGGTCATCGGCGCGTACGGGCAGCGCCTGCAAACGCGCATCCAGCACGCCCAGCGGCAAACCCTCGGCGGTGAACGCCAGCGTCGAGTGCAGGTGCAGCCCCGCGCTGCGCGCGCCGGTCTGGTTGGTGCCCAGCGAGCCCAGTCCCTCGCATTGCGCCAGGCCCGTGTAGTTCAGCGCTGTGCCGTCCTGCACGCACAGCACGACGGGCTGCGCCATCATCCGCTGCTCGGTGCGCTGGCGATGCGGTGCGAGCATCGCCGGCACGGTCACGGCACTGTCGTCGGGCATGTCGATGAGGCGGTAGTGGCCCTTGACGGCGGCCCGCTCGCCGCAGGCCGCACCGCTGAAGGCACGCCCCGGGGCGGCGCCCAGAGTGCGGGCAGACTCCACCAGTCGCGCGCTCAGGCGCAAGTCTCCGAGCTGGGCGCCGCCGAACTCCTGCTCGGCCCAGGCCGGGCCGTCCAGACCAGCGCCGGGCTGCAGCGGCTCGGGGCCCTGCGGCTCGGGCACGCCCAGGCAAGCGCGCCAGTCAGACTGCAGCGGGTAAACATAGATGGCCTTGACGGACTTGGCCGCCTGGTGCGTGCGGTCCTGGCGGCCGCGCCCCCGGCTGTGGCCGACAGCCAGCCAGTTGGCCGCCTGGTAGCAAGTGCCCAGGAACTGCTCGGTGTCCACGAAGCTCTCCACCAACCATGGGCGGTAGCCGTAGCGGGTGTCAAAGTCAGTGGCCACGACTCGCAGTGCCATGCCCAGCACCCGCGAGGCCAGGTTGTGGCAGCGCACCGAGCCCCGGATGAGGAACCGGGCCATGCCCACGACCCGATGCAGATGTTGTTGCCGCGTGGCGCGATCCCAGCCGATCCAGTCGTCGCGATCGGCCAGGTTCAGCGCCGCAGCAGCAAAGCCCAAGCCGCCGAGCCAGCCGCAGTCAGAGGCGATCAGGTAGCGCATCTGCGCACCCACCAGCGGGCCCGGCCCCTGTGGGTGCTCGCAGGCCATCAACTCGTTCCACAGTCGCAGCTCATCGAGCGACTGGACATTGACCAACCTCAGGCCGTGCACGTCGCCGGCTGCGGCGGGTACATCGTGTGGTTCGGGCACAGGATGGCCCAGGCGCCGTGCGCTGCCAGTCTGGCCCGGGCGACGACCGCCGCAGCCCGACGCCGGCAGGGTGAAGTGACCTGCCTGCTCAAGCTCGCGCAGCGCCTTGACGCAGCCAGCCGTCTGCGCGTGACCACGCGCATCGACAAATCCGAACTGGCTGCAGGTGGCCTGCACCAAAGCAGCACGATTGGCGTGAGCACCCTCGGCGACCAGCCGGCGGATCATCTCGATCGATTCAGGAGCTGATAGCGTGCGCTTGATCTGGTGTTGTCGTTCCATTCCTCACGGTAGAGGAGTGGGAAAGAAATGTCCAGCGGTTTTTGCGGGACAAGGGCAGCGCTAGCCCGTCTTTCTGGGGATGCGGCACAGCGGACAATGCAGCGATGGCCCGACCCCTGCCCCGCCTGAGCCCGCCCGAAATCGCGGCGGTGATCG
>JAYUQJ010000554.1:0-6875 GCA_043756825.1 Betaproteobacteria bacterium
GCTGGTGCGCAAGGAGATCAGGCGCTCGATCACCAGGGCCAGGCCCACCACCGAGCACAGGAGCAGGGGCCAGATCGGCCAACCAGCGGCTTGTATGATCGAAAACAACAGAGGTCCTTGGGGCGAGTGTCGGGCCGGCAGTGGCGCGGATTGAGGTGGCTAGCCGGCATGCGCTGGCGCCGGATTATGGCCTGCGGCACCCGGGCCGATGGGCGCCACCGGTCGCTGGCATCGGTGCGTCGGCGCCCGACGCTCGAATTTGTCAGGCCGGACGGCAATCCCCTGCTTCTGTGGATAACTTTGTGGGTAATCGCCTCGAGCGACCGCCAGAAGCCTGATTTTCTGGGGGCTGGCCTTGGATTGCCTCATTTTTAGGCGTCACCTATTCCTGCCATTCAGCAACTGACTCCATGCGACAAGACCATCACAGCCGGGTCGGCCGGCGGCCCTGGCGCCTTGCCGGCGGTGGGCTGGACCGCCCCGCCGCAGGCTTGAACAGGCCTGATCCGTGGCGCTGACCGACCCGTTCGCGTCGGCACCTGCGGCCCGGGCCTGGAGCGTGGCCGGCCTGTTGCTGGCCGTGGCCGATGCCCTGTCGGCCCGTCTTGGCGCCGTGACAGTGCGGGGCGAGATCTCGGGCTTTACCCGCGCGGCCAGCGGGCACTGCTATTTCACGCTCAAGGACAGCGAGGGCCAGGCCGCGCTGCTGCGCTGCGCAATGTTCCGCCGGGCGGCCGGACTGCTGGACTTTCGCCCGGCCGACGGGCAGCAGGTGGAGTTGCGCGGCCGCATCACGGTGTACGAATCGCGCGGTGAGCTGCAATGCGTGGTCGAGGCGATGTCCCGCCTGGGTGCGGGGTCGTTGTACGAGCTGTTTCTTCGCCTCAAGGCCAGGCTGGACGCGGCCGGCTTGTTCGACCCTGGCCGCAAGCGGCCGGTGCCGGCGTTTGCCCAGCGGGTAGGTATCGTCACGTCCTTGGGTGCGGCGGCATTGCACGACGTGATCACCGCCTTGCGCCGGCGCGCGCCGCAGGTCAGCGTGGTGATCTACCCCAGCCTGGTGCAAGGCCCGGACGCCCCGGCAGCGCTGGTGGCGGCGATCGGCCTGGCGGCCCGGCGCGCCGAGGTGGATGTGTTGATCGTCTGCCGCGGCGGCGGCTCGCTGGAGGACCTGTGGGCCTTCAACGACGAAGCGGTGGTGCGGGCGGTGGTGGCCTGCGCCATTCCGGTGGTGTGCGGGGTGGGCCACGAGACCGACACCACCCTGGCCGAACTGGCCGCCGATCTGCGTGCGCCCACCCCGACCGCCGCTGCCGAACTGGCCGCGCCCCGGCAGGGCGAGGCACTGGACCGGCTGCAGGCCCTGGCCACGCGCCTGCAGCGCGGCCTGCGCCGCCGCCTCGACCAGCAGGGCCAGCGGCTGGACCGCCTGGCCTTGCAGATCGGCCGCCCGGCCCGATTGCTGGCGCAACAGGCGGCCCGGCTGCAGACCTTGCAGACGCGCCAGCAGAATGCGCTGCGCCGGCAATGCGATCAGCAGCAGCGCCGCCTGGACGGCCTGGCGCTGCGCCTGGGCCATGGCCTGGGCCAGCAGCGCCAGCACCAACAAGAGCGCTTGGCAAGGCTGGCCTGGCGCCTGGCCGCCAATGACCCCCACCGGGTGCTGGCGCAGGGCTATGCCTGGCTGGCTGACGGCAGCGGGCGACCGGTCAGCCGCGCAAGCGGCCTGGTGCCTGGGGTCGAGCTGCTGGCCCAATGGGCTGACGGCCGGGCGGCGGTGACGGTGCGCGAAGTGCTGCTCGACGCGGCGCCCGACGCCGCCGACCCGGCTTGATCTGCCGCGCCAGGCCTGGCCTTGCAGCCAGCCTTGGGGGCCTGCGGCCCTGCCGCAGCAGGGCCGCAGGCCGCTGCCTACAATCCTGCGAAGGCTAAGGGTAAAACCTCAGCCTCTTTCGCCCTATCCCGTCTCTACCACCCAGGCGCCCGCCGGCGCCGCCCGCCAAGGACTGCCACGATGAGCTACACCCTGCCCGCCCTGCCGTACGCCACCGATGCACTGATGCCGCACCTGTCGCCCGAGACTTTCGAGTATCACTACAGCAAGCACCACCAGGCCTATGTCACCAACCTGAACAATCTGGTGCCGGGTACCGAGTTTGCCGGTCTGGCCCTGGAAGACGTGATCAAGAAGTCGGCCGGCCCGATCTTCAACAATGCCGCCCAGGTCTGGAACCACACCTTTTTCTGGAACAGCATGAAGCCGGCCGGCGGCGGCGAACCCAGCGGCGCGCTGGCCGCGGCCATCGACGCCAAGTGGGGCAGCTATGCCACCTTCAAGGAGGCCTTCGCCAAGAGCGCCGTGGGCAATTTCGGTTCGGGCTGGACCTGGCTGGTGAAGAAGTCCGACGGCAGCGTCGACATCGTCAACACCAGCAATGCGGCAACGCCGCTGACCGGCGCCGACAAGGCCTTGCTGACCGTGGATGTGTGGGAGCACGCCTACTACATCGACTACCGCAATGCCCGGCCCAAGTTTGTCGAAACCTACCTCAACGCCCTGGTCAACTGGGATTTCGCCGCCGCCAATTTCGGCTGATCTGCAGCTCGACTGCGCGCCCTCGGGCGCGGATCTGGTCAGAAGACGGGCCGGTCACGCAAGCGGCCGGCCCGTTTGCGCTGCAGGCGCCTTGCACCTCAGGGCTTGAAGGGCTGGCCGCTCAGCTTGAACCCGGCCTTGATGCCGCGCTTGGCAAACCAGCCCTGGTTCATCTCCAGCACAAAGCGCACCGGCTTGGCCGAGCAGTGTGAGGATTCGTCGAACGGCATCATGTCGGCCAGGTTGACGATGCTGCCGTCGTCGTTGATGAAGGCGATGGTCAGCGCGGTGGGCGTGTTGCGCATCCAGAAACACTGCGGTGTGGGCTCGTCGAACACGAACAGCATGCCTTCGTGGCTGGCCAGGTCACGGCGGTACATCAGGCCAATCTGACGCTGCTCGGGCGTCAGGGCCAACTCGGCGCGGATGTTGTGCATGCCGGCCTGCAAGCTGATGGCCTGCAAGCGCTGCGGCTGGCCGCTGGCCGGTTGGGCGGCCGCCCAACCGGCCAGCCAAAGCAGCGTCGACAGGCCTGCGGTCTTGATATAGATCATGTTCGAGCCTCGGTACTGGCACTAGATTTGCGCCACCCGGACAGCGGGCCGGCAAGGGGTCGGGCCGGTCTGCGGCGCCCCCCATTTCACCATGCCTGCTGTGCCCGCCTTGCCCGCAGCTGCCGATCTGGCCGGCCTGGCGGTGCTGGATGACCCGGTCGAGCAAAGCCGTTTCACGCGCTACCGGACCGACGCCCAGGGCCTGACCGAGGCGGACTCGTCGCTGCGCATCAGCGGCATGCACTGCGCAGCCTGCGCCGGCCTGGTCGAGCAGGCGCTGCTGCGGGTACCGGGTGTGCGCGAGGCCCATGTCAGCGCGGCGGGCGAACGTGCACGGGTACGCTGGAATCCCGGCCAGACCCAGGCGGCGGCCATCGTGGCGGCGGTGCGTCGGGCCGGCTACGACGCCAGCCCGGACATCGCCGTGGCCGACCGCGAACGGCGCCAGGGTGAGCACCGGGCCGCCGTCTGGCGCTTGTTTGTGGCCGCCTTTTGCGCCATGCAGGTGATGATGCTGGCCACGCCCAGCTACGTGGCCGGCCCGGGCGAACTGGCGCCCGATCTGCGCCAACTGCTCAACTGGGGCAGCTGGCTGCTGAGCCTGCCGGTGATGGCGTTTTCTGTCGGGCCCTTCCTGCAGGGCGCCTGGCGCAGCCTGAAGGCGCGCCGCATGGGCATGGACGTGCCGGTGGCGCTGGGCATCGTCGTCACCTTCGTGGCCAGCAGCGGCGCCACCTTCGCGCCCGGCGGCCTGTTCGGCAGCGAGGTCTACTTTGATTCGCTGACCATGTTTGTCAGCTTTCTGTTGGCCGGCCGCTGGCTCGAGACCTGTGCCCGCCACCGGGTGGCGCAGGTGCTGGAGTCGGCCTTGTCGGGCATGCCCGAGACCGCCTTGCGCCTGGATCCGCAGGGCCAGGTGCAGGCCGTGAGCGTGCAGCGCCTGGTGCCCGGCGACCGGGTCCGGGTGCCGGTGGGCCAGGCCTTTCCGGCAGACGGTGTGGTGATCGAGGGCGCCACCCGGGCCGACGAGGCCCTGCTCACCGGCGAGAGCGTGGCCGTGCACAAGACCTGCGGCGCGTCGGTGGTGGCCGGCAGCCACAACCTGGGCGCGCCGGTGCTGATGCGGGTAGACCGCTGCGGCAATGACACTCGGCTGAACGCCATTGTCAGCCTGATGCGCGACGCGATGGTGCTACGCCCGGCCCTGGCGCGCAGCGCCGACCGCTGGGCCGGGCCGTTTCTCTGGGC
The DNA here is from genome assembly GCA_043756825.1 of Betaproteobacteria bacterium. Lineage (GTDB taxonomy): Bacteria > Pseudomonadota > Gammaproteobacteria > Burkholderiales > Burkholderiaceae_C > Pseudaquabacterium. The sequence goes on from JAYUQJ010000554.1 coordinate 4,399, forward strand.
CGTGCTGCTGCTGGCAGCTGCCGCGGCGGCCCTGTGGAGCGTGCTGGACCCGCCGCGCGCGATCTGGGTTGCGGTGTCGGTGCTGATCGTGACCTGCCCTTGCGCCTTGTCGCTGGCGGCGCCGTCGGCCCTGTTGGCCTCGGCCAGTGCGCTGGCGCGGCGCGGCGTGTTGCTGCAGCGCCTGGACGCGCTGGAGGCCTTGACCCGGGTCAGGCGTATCTACCTCGACAAGACCGGCACGGTCACCGATGATCGCTTGAGCCTGGCTGCCATCCACCGGCTGGATTGCGGCAGGGCGCCGGCGCCTGGCGCCCCCGCCCTGAGCGACGCTGACTTGCTGGCCCGGGCCGCCACGCTGGCCGCCTGGTCGGCGCACCCCTTGTCGCGCGCGCTGGCGGCCGCCGGGGGTGCGGCGGCCGAAGCCGGCGCCCAGCCGGCCACCGTCTGGCGCCAGCTGCAGGAGCTGCCCGGCCAGGGCCTGCAGGCCCAGGATGCGCAGGGCCGGCTGTGGCGCCTGGGCCAGGTCGGGTTTGCCGCGTCAGGTGACGGTGCAAGCGCGTCGCAAGCACTTGGCGCCGCACCCCTGGCGCCGGCCGAGGGCCTGGCCTCGGCCTGGCTGGCCTGCGCCGGCCAGGTGTTGGCGCGTTTTGACTTTGACGAGGCCCTGCGGCCCGATGCGGTCGAAGCGGTGGCAGCATTGCGCGGGCTGGGCCTGCAGGTGGTGCTGTTGTCCGGTGATCGGCCTGAGCGCGCGGCCCGGCTGGGCCGGCTGCTGGGGGCCGATGCCTGGATAGGCGGCGCCACCCCCGAAAGCAAGCTGGTCGAGGTGGCGGCAGCCCAGGCCGCCGGCCTGCAGGTGGCCATGGTGGGCGACGGCCTCAATGACGCCCCGGTGCTGGCGCGCGCCGATGTGTCGTTTGCGATGGGGCAGGGCGCGGTGGTGGCGCGGGCCCAGGCCGACGCGGTGGTGGCGTCCAATCGCCTGCACGACCTGGCCCTGTGCGTGCAGCGGGCACGCGGCACTTTGCGCGTGGTGCACCAGAACCTGCTCTGGGCAGCGGTCTACAACGGTGCATGCATACCCTTGGCCGTGCTGGGCTGGTTGCCGCCCTGGGCTGCCGGCCTGGGCATGGCACTGAGCTCGCTGGCGGTGATCGGCAACTCGCTGCGCCTGTCGCGTCCCTTGCACGGCCCTTGCGGAAGCTGACCCGAGCTGACGCGACCTGACGCAAGCCGACCCAAGGACCCCGCCGCCATGAACATTCTGTACCTGCTGATCCCCCTTTCCGCCGTGCTGGTGCTGTCGATCATCGGCTTGTTTGGCTGGGCCCTGCACCGCGGTCAGTTCGATGACGTGGAGCGCGAGGGCGAACGAATCCTGACCGGCGATGCTTTGCAAGTTGACGCGGATCAAGCGCCGTCCCATGCCGGCCTCGAACAATCATCTCAATCCCAAGCAGGTCGATCTTGAATCCCGGAAGGAAGTGTCCATGACGAGCAATGCCGCTAGCGCCCCACCCGAGTACAGCGACAGCGTCGTGCGAGCCTTCGCACTGGCGTCGGTGCTGTGGGGCATCGTGGGCATGCTGGTGGGGGTGGTCATCGCCGCGCAGCTGACCTGGCCTGCGCTCAACCTGGGCATCCCCTGGCTGAGCTACGGCCGGCTGCGGCCCCTGCATACCAACGCGGTGATCTTTGCCTTTGGCGGCTGCGCGCTGTTTGCCACCAGCTACCACGTGGTGCAGCGCACCTGCCAGACCCGGCTGTTCAGCCCGAAGCTGGCGATGTTCACCTTTCTGGGCTGGCAACTGGTGATCCTGGCCGCAGCGCTGTCCCTGCCGCTGGGCTTCACCCAGGGCAAGGAATACGCCGAGCTGGAGTGGCCCATCGACATCCTGATCGCCGTGGTGTGGGTGGCTTATGCGGTGGTGTTCTTCGGCACCGTGGGCACGCGCAAGATACGCCATATCTACGTGGCCAACTGGTTCTTCGGCGCATTCATCATCGCGGTAGCGCTGTTGCACATCGTCAACGCTGCGGCCATCCCCGTCAGCCTGACCAAGAGCTACTCGGCCTATGCCGGGGTGCAGGACGCAATGGTGCAGTGGTGGTACGGCCACAACGCGGTCGGCTTCATCCACATTGACACGACTGCCGCGCAAATGGAGGTGATCCAACACGAGGGCATCTGGCGCGGTGGACAGATCGAGTTGCTTGCGGGTATGAGGCGCAAGTTCTTGCCCAAACATCAGGGCGACTAACTGCGCGTTAGTGGCAGGCATGGATCGGGTGCCGACCAAGCGCCCTGTTCGTAACACGGCAACCTCATTACACAGGGCGATGACATCCTCTAATTTGTGGGATACCAGCAGCACCGAAAGGCCATCGGAGGTGGTGAGTTGACGTAGAGCATCAAAGAGGATTTGTTTTTGGGCGGCGGAAATACCCGTTGTGGGTTCGTCGAGAATGAGCATTTT
>JAYUQJ010000555.1:0-2605 GCA_043756825.1 Betaproteobacteria bacterium
GGAGATGCTGCATATCGAGAAGATCTTCGATGAGGCCGGCATCCTCAGCGAGATCGAGGCCTATGCCCCGCTGGTGCCCGATGGCAGCAACTGGAAGGCGACGCTGCTGATCGAATACCCCGACCCGCATGAGCGCAAGTTCGAATTGGGTCGGCTGATCGGTGTCGAAGACCGCATGTTCGTCGAGGTCGAGGGCCATCCACGGGTCTATGCCATCGCCGACGAAGACCTTGATCGCGAGAACGCCGACAAGACCTCGGCAGTGCATTTCGTGCGCTTTGAGTTCAGCACCGTAGCCCGCAAGGCGGTGCGCGCCGGGGCCGCCGTGAAGCTGGGTTGCGACCACGCGCATTACCCGGCCCATGTCAGCATCGCGGCCGAGACCCTGGCCTCACTGGCTGGCGATCTGGTCTGAACGGCCGCGCCAGCTGGCGGCGCTGTAGACCAGCAGTGCCGCCCAGATCAACGCAAAGCCGATGGCCCGGCTGGCGTTGAAGGGTTCGTGGTAGACGAATACCCCCAGCACAAACTGGATCGACGGCCCGAGGTACTGCAGCAGGCCCAGGGTGGCCATGGAGACACGCCGCGCACCCGAGGCAAACAGCAACAAGGGGATGGCGGTGAAGGGCCCGGCGGCCAGCAGCCACAGGTCCAGCACGGTATCGCCTCGCGCCAGGTGGCCCTGGCCGCTGAACTGCAGCCACAGCACGCCGGCCAGGGCCAGCGGGGCCAGCCACAAGGTCTCGAGCGCCAGCCCCTCCAGCGCGCCCAGCGGTGCGATCTTGCGCAGCAGGCCATACAGGCCGAAGCTCAGCGCCAGCACCAGTGATACCCAGGGCACATGCCCGGCGCCCACTGCCATCCACAGCACACCCGCGCCGGCCAGCGCCACGGCGGCCCATTGCACCGGGCTTGGACGCTCGCGCAAGACCGCAAAGCCCAGCACCACATTGATCAGTGGGTTGATGAAATAACCCAGGCTGGCGTCCAGCACCCGGCCGGCGTTCACCGCCCACACATAGAGCAGCCAATTGCAGCCCAACAGCAGCGCGCTGACGCCAAAGATGGCCAGCGTGCGCGGCTGGCGCACCAGCGGTGCCAGCCAGGCCCAGCGGCGCAGCACCGCAAGCAGGCCGAAGACGAACACCATCGACCACCAGGACCGGTGCAGCACGATCTCCAGCGCGGGCACACCGTGCAATTGCTTGATGTAGAGCGGGAACAGGCCCCACAGGATGTAGGCCAGGGCGGCAGCAAGGGGTCCGGACGGCATGGCAGGGCGGCGGTGGCAGGGGCGCCGCGATCAGCAAACCGGGGCAGGGGTCGAGATCGGCTGGATTGTCACCTCGGCGCCGGGCACGCATGATGCCCGCCATGCCCCGATTGGTCTTCTCACCGCAGTTGCGGCGCTTTCTGGCGGTGCCCGATGTGGAATGCAGCGCCCTGCACCTGCGCCCGGCGCTGCAGCAGGCTTTTGCCCAGAACCCGCGCCTGGCCGCCTATGTGCTGGACGAGCAGGGCCACCTGCGGCCCGATGTGGTGATCTTCATCGACGGCCAACGCTGCCGCGAGCGCATCCTGCTCGCCGACCCTTTGCAAGCCGACAGCACCGTGCATGTGATGCAGGCCCTGTCGGGTGGCTGATGCCTGCTCTCCAACCCTGTCGACAGGACCCTGCTCATGACCGACCGCGCCTGGGTGGCCACCCGCAAAGGGCTGATCGAATTGCGGCGTCGCGCCGGCCAATGGCAGATTGCCGGTCACAGTTTTCTGGGTGATCCGGTCTCGATGGTGTTGCCGCCAGACCCTGCGACGACAGGCGGGCGCATGTTGGCCGCGCTGAATCTGGGCCATTTCGGGGTCAAGCTGCATGCATCGGACGATGCCGGCAGCACCTGGCGCGAGCTGCCCGCCCCAGCCTATCCCTCGCAGCCCGACGACGTGATCGGGCCCGACTGGAAGCTCGGCCTGATCTGGTCGCTCGAGGCCTGTCGCGGCAGCACCTGGGCCAGCACCTTGCCGGGCGGGCTGTTCCGCTCGGACGATGGGGCTGAATCCTGGCAGTTGGTGGAAAGCCTGTGGAATGTGCCCGAGCGCACCGAATGGTTCGGCGGCGGCTATGACGCCCCCGGCATCCACTCGATCAGCCCCCATCCTGGCCGGCCAGGCGAGATGGTGGTGGGCGTGAGTTGCGGCGGCGCCTGGACCACCTGGGACGCAACAGGGGTGGCAGCACGCAGCGCCTCGATCTGCATCGCATCGAAACCGGCCTCGCGCAGGATCTGCTTGCTGTTCTCGTCGACCTCGGGGGCCAGTCACGGCCGTACCTTGTCGGCGCCGGCGACGAAGAAGGGGCTGTCGATGGTCAGCATCGTGCTGCCTTCGAAGGGCACGCAGAATCCGTTGGCCAGCGCCTGCTTGTCGCCGACGATGTCGTCGGCACCGGCAATCACCTCGAAGACGATGCCGGCGGCGGCGAGGCGCTCTCGCTATTCGGCCTGGGTACGCCGGGAGAAGGCTTCGTCAAGGATCGCGATCAGTTCGTGCGAATGGGCGAAGCGGTCGGACTGCTTGAGGAAGCGCGGGTCACGGGTCAAGTCCTCCC
>JAYUQJ010000556.1:0-2603 GCA_043756825.1 Betaproteobacteria bacterium
GGCCTGCACAGCCCGGCCCAACGCTGACTTGTAGCCACCCAGTGCCGTGGACAACGGCTGAGCTTGCGTTCTACGCTCGTACCCGGTGAACATGTACGGCTTGCAGGATGCAGGCGGCACCCAGATCCCCGGTCCAGAGTGAATGGCGGCCCTGGCCATATTGCGCGCGGTGGCGGGCCACCTGGCCGGCAGCATGCATGGCCAATGCCCGCGCCCGGTCTAGCCACCGGGCCTGCCCGCTGCGCCGCCACAGCTTGAGCAACGCCAGCGCACTGCCCCCCGTACCGTGGCACAGCGATGCGCCCTTGGTCAGCGGGCCGGCGGCCCAGACCGCCTCGCCGGCCGCGGTGAGCAGGGTGTCCCAGGCGGGCGTGGCCGGTGCGGTGGCCAGCCGGCACAGCACACCGGGCGCGCCGTGGCAATCCTGCATCAATGGCGCGCGACCGCGCGCCGGGTCGGGGTGGGCATCGGGATGCCAGTTGATTGCGCCATCGGCATGCAGCGCGCTGGCCTGCAGGGTCTGCAGCGCGCGCGCCATCACCCGGTCTACCTGCGCTGCGGGCAGCCAGGCCGCAGCACGCAAGAACGGGAACAGGTTGCCGACAAAGCCATGCGCGGCACCCAGCAGGCGCTGGCCCGGCCGGCCATAGAGGTCCTGGACCCAGATCCAGCCGCCCAGCGCGGCGTCCCACACCAGGTCGGCTTCGAGTGCATCGGCCCCCTGCCGCAACAGGTCGGCCCAGCGCGAATCGCCACTGGCCTGCGCCAGCGTGACGGCGGCCAGCAGCGACCCCGGGCTGCCCCACAGGGCCTCGCCAGCGGGGTTGTGCAGATTGCCCAGGATGCTGTCGTGCAGGCGCTGCAGCAGAGCGGGGTCGGGCGCCAGGGTCCAGTGCAGCAGGTCCAGACCGGTATCGCCCAAAAAGTAGGACGCGCTGCCATGCTGATGGCCGGCCAGCGCCGCATGGTTGCGCGCGCACAGGCCGGCCACCAGCGCCACGAAATCCGGCAGGGCGGGTGCGGCGCCGCGCTGCGCCAGGTGGCGCCAGGCCAGCACCACGCCGCCTGCGCCGTGGTACAGCGGCCAGTCGTGTTCGCCCGGCGTGCCGGGATCGTCCAGCGGGTGGGCAGGCCAACCCTCGCCGGGCTGGAACTCGGTCTGCGTGGCGGCCATGATGCTGGCCACCGCCGCCCGGGCGGCCGCGTCGGTCCAGGGCTCGCCTGCCAGGGGCTCATGCCGGTCCGGGTCAAACAAGCGGTTCGCGGTCATGGTTGCCCCTTCAAACAGGTGGCGGCCATGGTAGATCGACCAGAGTCCCGGCGGTGATTGCGCCGCCGTCGCCACGCCGGCAAGTTGCAGTCGCTGTCGGCCGGCCTGACGCGACGCCGCTGCTGCCCCGGAACTTGTCCATGACCTTGCCCCCCCCCCCCGCCGCTGGATCTGCTGATCGTGGGGGCCGGATTTGCCGGCCTCTACAGGCTGTGCAGCGCACGCCAGCGCGGCCCGCAGGCGCGGGTATCGACGCCGCCAGCGGAGTGGGCGGTACCTGGTTCCACAACCGCTACCCGGGCGCGCGGGTCGACATCCAGAGCCTGGCGTCAAGGCCTTGAAGGCAGCCCAACAGCGTGCGGCAGCCCTGGGCGACGAGTTCGCTTGAGGGCCGGGGGCCTGCGCGGCAGGCAGCCTTGACGCGCCACCGCAATCGACTTCAAGCGCCCGATCGAGGCCCAGGCCACCGGGCAGCCGGCAGGTTGCGGTTGCGCCAGGTTGGCGACCTTGCGCAGTGCGCCCGAGGCGGCCTGCGGTAGGCCGCATGACCGCTTCAAGTCGAACGGCGGCCGAGCAGGTCCGGGGTGAAGAAAGCGTTGAGTGCCTGTCCGCTGGCGGCGTCGGCAAAACCGTCGAAGCTGCCCTGCTCGGCCAACAGGCGCGCGGCGCGCAGGGTGCCGCCCCAGGCAGCACGCGCCAGGGCGCCGCCCACGCTGACACGGCGCACACCCAGCGCGGCGATGCTGGCCATGGTCAGGTCGCTCGGGCTGCCGACCAGCAGGTTCACCGGTTTGGGCGCCACGGCGGCCACCACCGCAGCGATCTGCTCGGGGCTGCGGATGCCGGGCGCATACAGCACATCGGCGCCGGCATTCGCATAGGCCTGCAGCCGGGCGATGGTTTCTGCCAGGTCGGGCCGGCCGACCAGGAAACACTCAGCGCGGCCCACCAGCAGGGTGTCTCCGCCGGCACGGTCGATGGCCTTGCGCGCGGCACGCAGGCGGCCCGCCGCTTCGTCGATGGGCAACAGCGGTCGCGCCGCGTCTGCGCTGGAGTCCTCGATCGACAAGCCGGCCACGCCGGTTTCGACGGCCAACCGCACGCTTTCTGCCACGTCGGTGGACGCCGCACCAAAGCCATTCTCGAAGTCGGCATTGATGGGCACATCCGTGGCCGCCACCAACTCGGCCAGGTGGGCCAGTGCGCTGTCACGGGTAATGCTGTTGTCCGGACAGCCCTGAGAGACTGAGAGTTTTTCGATCATGCCCGCTCACCACCCCAAAACGCACCCGCTCGTCGTTGCAAATGCTCGCCATAGCCCGGGCTATGGCTG
>JAYUQJ010000557.1:0-6865 GCA_043756825.1 Betaproteobacteria bacterium
TGGGGATCTGGGCGCATTGGCAGACCGGCTGGCAGATCATGCTGGGCCTGCCATTGCTGATCAGCTATGGCCTGATGCCACTGCTGGACGCCTGGGTGGGCGAAGACGGCAACAACCCGCCCGAGGCGGTGGTGGCGCAGCTGGACGCCGACCGCTATTACCGCTGGCTGACCTGGGCCACGGTGCCCCTGCATTTCGGCGCCCTGATCGCCTGCGCCTGGTGGGCCGGCACCCAGGCCCTGGACGCCTGGGCCTTGCTGCTGCTGGCCTATGTGGCCGGCACCGATGCCGGCCTGGGGCTGAACACCGCGCATGAGCTGGGCCACAAGGCAAACCGCATGGAACAGTGGCTGGCGCGGCTGGCACTGGCGGTGCCGGCCTACGGGCATTTCACGGTAGAGCATGTGCGCGGCCACCACCGCTGGGTGGCCACGCCCGAAGACCATGCCAGTGCCCGCATGGGCGAAAGCATCTACCGCTTTGCGCTGCGCGAGCTGCCCGGCGGGGTGCGCCGCGCCTGGCAGATCGAATCCGAAAGACTGCGCGACGTGGGCCGGTCTCGCTGGGGCTTGGGCAACACCCTGCTGCAGTCCTATGCTGTCACCGCGCTGCTGCAGGGCAGTTTGATCGCAGCCTTCGGCTGGGTGATGCTGCCTTTTCTGGCGGTGCACAACCTGGTGGCCTGGTGGCAACTCACGTCTGCCAACTATGTAGAGCACTATGGCCTGCTGCGGCGCAAGAGCAGCGGTGCCGGCCAGCACGAGGGCGGCACCGGCTACGAGGCACCGCAACCCCACCACAGCTGGAACACCAACCACCTGGTGACCAACCTGGTGACCTTCCACCTGCAGCGCCATTCAGACCACCATGCCTATCCGATGCGGCGTTACCAGAGCCTGCGGGATTTCGACCAGCTGCCGCGCCTGCCCAGCGGCTATTTCGGCATGTTTCCGCTGGCCTATGTGCCCTGGCTGTGGTTCAGGGTGATGGACCCGCGGCTGCTGGCCCTGCCCCAGATCAACCACGACCTGTCGCGCGTCAACCTCGACCCGCGCGCCCGGCCGCGCCTGCTGGTGCGCTACGGCGCCGGCCGGCCGGCCTGACCTGGGCCGCCGGGCATGGCGCCGGCTGTCGCCCCGGGGGGATACTTCGCCTCTGGGCGCAAGCAGTGCCTGCCCTGACCCCACCTGACGGCACCCGCCCATGACACAGCCTCCGACACTCGAAACCGTCACCCAGTCGCAGATCCACCTGATTGGTGGCGAAAAAGGCGGCGTCGGCAAGTCGATGGTGGCGCGCCTGCTGGCGCAATACTTCATCGACCAGAAGATGCCCTTTGTCGGCTTCGACACCGACCGCTCGCACGGCGCCCTGCTGCGCTATTACGCGGGTTACGCGTCCCCGGTGGTGGCCGACCGTTACGAGGCGCTGGACGCGATCATCGAAAGTGCGGCCGAGCAACCCGGCCGCCGCGTACTGGTGGACCTGGCGGCGCAGACCCATGCCCCGTTGGTGAAGTGGATCGAGGACTCAGGCGTGCTCGACCTGGCCGATGTCAGCGGCGTGTCGCTCACCTACTGGCATGTGATGGATGCCGGGCGCGACTCGGTCGATCTGCTGGCCCGCCTGCTCGGCCAGTTCGGCCCGCGCCTGCGCTATGTGCTGGTGCGCAACCAGCTGCGAGGCGACGATTTCAGCCAGCTCGACAAATCCGGCGAGCAGGCCCGCGCCCTGGCCTTCGGCGCCCGCGTGATCACGCTCAAGCACCTGCACGATCCGGTGGTGCAGAAGATCGACGCGGCCAACGCCAGCTTCTGGGCAGCGCGCAACAACACCGCCAAGGACGGCCCGGGGCTGGGCCTGATGGAGCGCCAGCGCCTGAAGATCTGGTTCAACCACGCGATGGCCGAAATCGCCAAAGTGACGCTCTGACCTGTCTGGGGCGGCCGGCTGCGCCCGGCGCTCAAGCGATCTCAGTAGCGGCCCAACCCCAGCAGCCGCCCCAGCCGCCCCAGCACCAGACCGGCGGCCGCCGTGCGCGTCTCGACGCCCAGCTTGGGCAGGATGTGCTCCGTGTGCCTGGTCACCGTGCGCGCGCTGGTGCCCAGGATGTCGCCGACGTCGCGGTTGGTCTTGCCGCGTGCCACCCAATGCAGCACCTCGGCCTCGCGCGCGGAGAGCTTGAAGCTCAGCATCATGGCCTCCAGCAGCGCGGCATCGTTGGCCTCGCTGGCCACCACCAGCCATTCGGCATCGGCATCGGCATCGGCATCGGCATCGTCGGCGGTGGCCGTCGCCGGCTCGCCCATGGGGTGCATCTCCAATGTCAATCGGCAGCCCCCGCGCCCGGTGACCAGCGCCAGCGGCGACTAACCCAGCAGCACGATGTCGGGCCGGGCCTGCAGGGCGCGCCCCGCTGGCCTGGGCCAACGGGGAGGGCAACGGCTCGGGCGCGGGCGCCGGCCTGGGCTAAAACGGCATTGTCATGGTCTCGTGCAGCACGCCGGTGCTGCGTGTGTTCGGCCTCGGCGACAGGCGATTCGGCCAATGCGGCCTGGATCCGCTGGGCCAGGGCGTCGAGTTGAAAGGCGCTGGCCAGGGCGCGCAGATCCTGCACGAAGGCGGCACTCGCCGGGTGTTGACGCGCCACCGCGTCGAGCTTTATCGGGATGCCGCGCAGGTAGCCCAGCCGCACCAGTTCGTCCAGCGCCAGCAGTGCCGCCCTGGGCGGCGGCAGGTGCGCACTGGGCGGCGCCGGCAAACCGGGTTCGGCCGGCGCGTGCACCTCCCGCCACTGCAGGCCCAGGCGGCGCTGCAGCCAGGCCTGCAGCTCGGCCATGCGTACCGGCTTGACCAGAAAGTCGGCCGGCGCGATGCCCAGGTCGTTGTCCAGCCCCTGGTCGAAGGCATTCGCCGAGACGATGGCTGCCGGCAGGTCCGGCTGACCGGCGGCGCGCAGGCGGCGCAGTGTGGTCCAGCCGTCGATGCCAGGCATCGCCAGATCCAGAAACACCGCATGCACGGTCTGCCGGGCCAGCAGTGCCAGGGCCGCTTCGCCGCTGGCCGCTTGCCACAGCTCGAAGCCCAGGGGCGCGAGCCTGTCGATCAACAGGCGGCGGTCGTCTTCCTCGTTGTCCACCACCAGCAGGCGCAGGCGCGGGCCGGCGTAGGCGATGGGCCGCGGCTTGCCCGGCCGTTGGCGTTGGCTGGCGCGCGCGCGCGAAGCTCGGGCAGGTAGAGCTTGACCACAAAGCAGCCGCCCGCGCCGGGGCTGCTGCGCACCGTCAGCTCACCACCCATCAGGCCGGTCAGCATGCGCGAGATGGTCAGCCCCAGGCCGGTGCCGGCGGTGGCATTGCCACCCGCCGCGCTGCCGCGCTCAAAGGGCTCGAAGACCCGGGCCAGCTCGGCCTCGCTCATGCCCGGGCCGGTATCCTCGATTTCGAAGCGCGCCATTTCGCGGGCGTAGTCCCCCGCAAGCTGACCTGGCCGCTGCGGGTGAACTTCACCGCATTGCCCAGCAGCTTGATCAGGATCTGGCGCAGCCGCTTCCCGTCGGTGCGCACCGGCTCGGGCAGGCTGCCGCCGCGCTGGTACTCGAAGCGCAGGCCGCGTGCCGCCGCCTGCGGCTCGAACAGGCGCACCAGCTCGTCCATGCCCTCGGCGAAGTGCATGGGTGCGGGTTGCAGGGCCAGCCGGCCGCCCACGATCCGGGCGATGTCCAGCGTGCCCTCGATCAGGCTGAGCAGGTGGTCACCGCCGCGCCGGATCTCCTGTCCCGCACCACGCCAGTGCGGCGGGATGGCCGGGTCGTCCTCCAGCAACTGGGCATGGCCCAGGATGCTGTTGAGCGGGGTGCGCAGCACATGGCTGATGGCGGTGATGTAGTGGGTCCTGGCCTGGTTGGCGGCGTCGGCCAGGCCAGGCCAGCAAGGGCAGCACCGCCCCCATCAGCAGCAGGTAGGCCGACAGGCCGTTCTGCAGCTGGGGCGCCAGGCTGCGCGGCAACAGCCGCTGCAACAGGCGCAGCCACTGCGCCGACAGGCGGGCCTGCGGCTTGCACTGGTCGTCACAGCGGGCATCCAGGGTGCAGCACAGCGAGCAGATCAGGCCGCCATAGGCGGGGCAGGCGGCCAGGTCCTCGGGTTCGCAGTCGCGCTCGCAGATCACGCAGCGGCGCAGGGCCACCGCCCCGGGTGGGCGGCCAGTCAAGCCGCGAAAGGCCGCGCCGGGCCCGATGCTGCCGAGGTAGGCGCCCTCGCCCGGCGCCAGTGCCACCGCCAGGCTGCGCGCTGCGCGGGTGCGCTGGGCCAGGTAATAGCGCCCGCCGGTGGCCCAGGCGATGAGGGGCGAGACCAGCAGCGCCGCCAGCAGCGCGATCAAGGCCGACCGGGCCTGCGCCATCGGCCCGAACGTGCCCAGGTGGGCCGCCATGCCCAGCAGCGAGGCCACCCCCATGGCGCCGACGCCGACCGGGTTGATGTCGTACAGGTGGGCGCGACGGAACTCGATGCCGGGCAGGCTCAAGCCCAGGGGCTTGTTGATCACCCCATCGGCCACCACCGCCATGATCCAGGCAATCGCGATATTGCGGTACAGCCCCAGCACATGGCCGAGCGCCTGGAACACATTCAACGCCATCAGCACCAGCGCGATGCCGGTGTTGAACACCACCCAGACCACCCGGCCCGGGTGGTTGTGGGTCAGGCGCGAGAAGAAGCTGCGCCAGACCAGCGAGCCGGCATAGGCATGGGTCACATTGATCTTGAGCTGGCTGACCAGCAAGAAGAGCGCGGTGGCCGCCACCGCCCAGCCGTAATGCGGGAACACATACTCCCAGGCGATCAGGTACATCTGGTTGGGGTCGACCGCGCGGTCGGCCGGCACGCTGTGCGACAGGGCCAACCAGGCCAGCATCACCCCGGCCAGCGCCTTGACCAAAAGATGATCAGGCCGGTGGACAGGATCGCCAGCGCGGCATTGGCAATGCCGTGCTGCACCAGCAGGGTGGCGCCCACCGCCTCCAGGATCAGGAAGGACGCCGCCCCGAACGCCGTGTTGTGGCCACCCGCCATTCGCTCCATTTGCGGAAGGTGCGGGGCGTGAAGCGCAGCGCATGGTCTTCCATCGTCTCGCTGGCGACCCAGCGCTTGTACTCGCGCCGGAACTCGATCACCTGCTGGGGTGGGTGGGTGGGCGGGGCTGGGTTCGCGCGGCATCAGCCCGCTACCTTCAAGAATCGCACCAGGCCGGTTCATGCGCCACGGCAGCGCAAGACCGGACAAAGCCGGAATTTGGCACCTCGGTGTGGCGAGCGCGCACGAAATCGTGCCTTGCCGGGCCCCGGGCCGGCGTGACCTGCGCCGTTTGGGTGCGCGCGCAGGGTCAGCGGGCTGGCGCCGGCGGTGGACTTCGCGTTGGCTGGGGCTTGATGCTCAGGCGCAGGCCAGGCGGCGCTGGGCCAGCCGGAAGATCCGGTACAGCAGCGCTGCGCCGCCGAACAGGCTGGCCGAGAAGACCACCGGCCAGTAAGGGTCGGCACTGTGGTCGAACAGCCAGCCCGCCAGTGGCGGCGCCAAAGCCATGATGACAAAGAAGATGCTGAAGAACACCCCCATGCCAAAGGCCCGCCGCTGCGGCGCCACGGCCTCGGCGGTGAGCGCCATGATGATGCCGGCCGGTGCCGCGCCCAGCAGGCCGATCAGCAGGCTCAGGACCACCGCCCATTCCGTGTGGCGCAGCAGCAGCAATGCGCCCACTGCCACGGCGGTACAGCCGTACATCAGCTCGTCGCGCCGGCCGGTGCGGTCGGCGATGCGGCCGCACAGCGCGATCGAGAAAATCATCACCCAGCTGGCCAGGCTGATGATCGCCGCCGCCTGCGCCGGGCTGCGGCCGCCGGCCACCAGCACCTGGGGCGCAAAGCTCAGGCAGATCACATACCCGGCGTTGTACAGGCCCCAGACGGCAGCGGCGATCGAGATCAGCAGCCATTCGGGGCGCTGCAGTCCTGGCGCGGCGGCCGGCATGGCGGCGCCGCCTCTCGGTGCCGGCACGGCCGCAGGCATGGGCGAGCGATAAAGCAGCCCTACCCCCAGCGCGCCACAGGCGCAATAGGCTGCCGAGATCGCAAACGCCGCATGCCAGTCAAAGTAGCGGGCAATGCCCACATGCCCGAGCTGGGCCAGGGCAATGCCCAGCGGCCAGCTGGTGACCAGGATGCCCAGTGCGGTGGCCAGTTCCTTGCCGGCAAACCAGTCGGTGATCATCTTGGTGAGGTAGAGCGTGCTGAAGACGAAGCCCACGCCCGCCATCAGCCGGGCCAGCGCCAGCAGGCCGAAGCCGGACGCCAGCGCCGCCAGCATCCCGCCCAAGGACAGGCAGGCAAAGCCCACCACCACCAGCCAGCGGTCGGGCAGGTGGCGGCCCAGCCAGCCGGCCGGCAGCGCCAGCACCAGGCCCGGCAGCATGAACAAGCCGATCAGCGTGCCGATCTCGGCATAGCGCAGGCCCAGGCCTGCCACCAACTGGTCGGACACCGAGCCCAGGGTCTGGAACTGCACACCCAGGCCGGTGCGGCAGACGAACAGCAGGGCCAGGATGTGCCAGCGCGACGATGACGGCGCCAAACTCGGTTCGGGCGATAGCGGCATGGCGCTCGATCAGCTGGCAGCGGACAAGGGCGCACTTTAGCGCCAGGCGCGTGGCGCCCGACCAAGCATTTCCCCGAGCAAACCCGGTTCAGGTTCAGCGTTGCCTCAGCGACCCAGGTTCTGGAGGCGGCCCGGCTCGACGATCTCGATCCAGTAGCCGTCCGGGTCCTTGATGAAAGCCACGTCCTTCATCCGGCCCTGGTCGGGCCGCT
>JAYUQJ010000558.1:0-2602 GCA_043756825.1 Betaproteobacteria bacterium
CGCTGCTCCGGCACCGCTCTGCAGGCGCATTGCGGCGGCCAGCGCGATCATGGCGCCGTTGTCGGTGCACAGTTCCAGCTCGGGATAGTGGACCCGCAACCCCCATCGGTGGGCAGCCTGGTTCAACTGGCGTCGCAGCTCGGCATTCGCACCCACCCCGCCCGAGACCACCAGGCGCTGCAGGCCGGTAGCGCGCAGCGCGGCCAGCGACTTCTTCACCAGCACCTCGACGATGGCGGCCTGGGTGCTGGCGGCCAGATCGGCCAACTGCATCGCCGAGGGTGCCGAGCCGAGTTTGCGATGCTGGATCAGCACTGCCGTCTTCAGGCCGGAGAAAGAAAAATCGAAATTTCCGCTGTGCAGCAGCGGACGCGGCAAGGCATAGGCGTCGGCCCGGCCCTGCGTGGCCAACTGCGCCAGCGCCGGCCCGCCGGGGTAGCCCAGGCCGATCAGCTTGGCCGATTTGTCGAAGGCCTCACCCGCCGCGTCGTCGATCGACTCGCCCAACAGTGCATAGCGGCCCACGGCCTCGACCCGCATCAGCTGGGTGTGCCCGCCCGATACCAGCAAGGCCACGAACGGAAACTCGGGTGGGTCGGCCGACAGGAAGGGCGACAGCAAATGCCCCTCCAGGTGATGCACCCCCAACACCGGCTTGCCGAGTGCCGCTGCCAGGCCGCAGGCCACGCCCGCACCCACCAGCAAGGCCCCAGCCAGCCCGGGGCCCCGGGTGAAGGCCACCACATCCACCTCGGCCAGGCAGCTGCCAGCGGCCGCCAGCACCTGGCGGGTAAGCGGCAGCACCCGCCGGATATGGTCGCGCGAGGCCAGTTCGGGCACCACCCCGCCATAGGCCTGGTGCATCTGCACCTGGCTGTGCAAGGCATGGGCGCGCAGCCGGGGCGCGCCTGCCGCCTGGGTGGACACCAGCGCAACCCCGGTTTCGTCACAAGACGATTCGAATCCCAGCACATTCATACCGGTCAGTTTAGGCGTGCCCCAGGAGCCCGGCGCAGCCCGCGTCCACGCACCAAGCCGGGGCGGGGCGGAGCGGGACGGGCCAGGGTCCACCTCGAAAGGCATGCGGCACTGTCCAGTGCCGCAGCCAGTACGCCGCAGGCGGTACGCCGCACAGCACATGGCGTGATCGACAGCCCATTTTGGTGCATTGCAACAAAGTCGGGCGACTGCCGCGCACCGTCGCCAGCGCTGGGTGCTCTGCCTGCGCAGTAAGAAGCCGGGCGGCTGGTGCGGGCCGCGCCTGCTGTGCTGGCACACCGTTTGCTTGACAGCTTAGGCAGGCTCAGCGCAGAGCCTGGACAAACTTGGCCTGACCCCGAAAGCCCCCATGTCCCGTCCGATCCAGGAATCCACCGCCATGACACGGCGCAGCCTCATCCAGGCCGCCGCCGCTGGCACCGCCGTGCTGCTGCCCGGTCTGCGCAGCGCGGTCTACGCCGCCGGCTCTGACAAGCCCGAAAAGGACGAAGTCAAGATCGGCTTCATCCCGTTGACCGATTGCGCCAGCGTGGTGATGGCCTCGGTGCTGGGTTTCGACAAGAAATACGGCGTCAAGATCGTCGCCAGCAAGGAGGCCAGCTGGGCCGGCGTGCGCGACAAGCTGGTCAATGGCGAACTGGACATGGCCCATGTGCTGTACGGCCTGGTCTACGGCGTACACCTGGGCACTGCCGGCCCCAAGAAAGACATGGCGGTGCTGATGAACCTGAACCACAACGGCCAGGCCATCACCTTGAGCAAGGCCCTGGCCGACAAGGGCGCGGTGGACGGCCCCAGCCTGGCCCGGCTGATGGCGCGCGAGAAGCGCGAGTACACCTTTGCCGGCACCTTTCCCACCGGCACGCATGCGATGTGGATCCACTACTGGCTGGCCGCGGCCGGCATCAACCCGCTGTCGGGCGCCAAGCTGATCACCGTGCCGCCACCCCAGATGGTGGCCAATATGCGGGTGGGCAATATGGACGGTTTCTGCGTCGGCGAGCCCTGGAACCACCGCGCCATCATGGACGGCATCGGCATCACCGCCAACACCACCCAGGATCTGTGGAAGGACCATCCCGAGAAGGTGCTGGGCACCAGCGCTGAGTTCGTCAGGAAGTACCCCAACACCACCCGCGCGGTGATGATGGCGGTGCTGGAAGCCAGCCGCTGGATCGACACCAGCCTGGGCAACAAGATGAAGATGGCCGAGACGGTGGCCGAGAAAAGCTATATCAATACCAGTGTCGACGCCATCAACCAGCGCATCCTGGGCCGCTACCAGAATGGCCTGGGCAAGACCTGGGACGACCCCCACCACATGAAGTTCTTCAACGACGGGGCGGTGAACTTCCCCTACCTCAGCGACGGCATGTGGTTCCTGACCCAGCACAAGCGCTGGGGCCTGCTGAAAGACCACCCCGACTACCTGGCAGTGGCCCGGCAAGTCAACCAGGTCGACCTGTACCGCGAGGTGGCCAGCGCGATGAAGATCAACCTGCCCAAGGACCCGATGCGCAGCAGCAAGCTGATGGACGGCGTGGTCTGGGACGGCAAGAGCCCGGCCAGGTATGCCGACGGCTTCGCGATCAAGGCCTGACGG
>JAYUQJ010000559.1:0-6851 GCA_043756825.1 Betaproteobacteria bacterium
CGTGTTTAAAATTTCTTCGACGGTTAAACCGGCTTCTGCCAAGGTGGCAAATTGCCGTGTGATAAGGACAAGTTCGCCGCTGGATAAGCGTCGTTTTAACCCCCCGCCGACTGATTGTTTGCTCTGCGTCTCGGCCAGGGAATTGACATCCAGAGGAATTAGGCCGCGTTCCCTCAAGGTGAGTCGCGCTTGACGCAGACTGTCTTCTTCTAAGACGCCGCTTTCCACACGCCCTTTGGGATCGATCGCTTGGTATTTGTATCCGGCCATAACGGAGGATAAATTTTAGTAGGAAGTGTGCAAGTTGCTTATAGCGCTTCTTTGGTGACGCGCAACACTTCTTCTAAGGAGGTGTCGCCTGCTTTCACCCAGCGCATACCGTCCTCACGCAAGCTCACCATATTGTGTGCTGCGGCATACTCTCTTAGTTGATGCTCGCCGGCGCCGTCATGAATCATGCGCCTCAAGTTCTCATCAACTTTCAGTAACTCATATATCCCGGTGCGGGCGCGATACCCCGTATAGCTGCACACGGCACACCCGGGCGCGGTGTAGATAAGTTGCCCCGGTGCGCCACCCAGTACGGCGAGTTCGGCGGCGTCCGGGGTATGGGCTACCCGGCATTCGCGGCAAACCTTACGCACCAAGCGCTGCGCTAAAATACCGAGCACGCTGGAAGCCACCAAGAAGGGCTCGACCCCCATGTCGATTAAGCGCGTGACGGCACCGGAGGAATCGTTGGTATGCAAGGTTGCCAAAACCAAGTGCCCGGTTAAGCTCGCTTGCACGGCAATTTGCGCGGTCTCTAAATCGCGAATTTCACCGATCATAATGATGTCCGGATCTTGCCGCAAAATCGCGCGCAAGGCTCGAGCAAACGTCATTTCTATGCGCGGATTAACTTGAGTTTGCGCCACGCCATCTAAATCATATTCAATGGGATCTTCCACGGTCATCATGTTTTGACCCGTGGCGTTTAAACGGGACAGCGCTGCATAAAGCGTGGTAGTTTTGCCGGACCCCGTGGGGCCGGTCACGAGCACAATGCCGTGCGGCTGGTGCACCAGCTTGTCGAAGGCGCTGAGCACCTTGCCGTCCATGCCCAGGGCTTCGAGCGTGAACTTCGATTCGGACTTGTCCAGCAGGCGCAGCACCGCCCGCTCACCATGCGCGCTGGCCAGGGTGGACACCCGCACGTCGATGGCCCGGCCCCCGATGCGCAGGCTGATGCGGCCGTCCTGGGGCAGGCGCTTCTCGGCGATGTCGAGTTCGGCCATGATCTTGAGCCGGCTGATCAGCGCAGCATGCAGCGCCCGGTTGGGCTGCACTACCTCGCGCAAGGTGCCGTCGACCCGGAAGCGCACCGCGCTGCTGCGCTCGTAGGGCTCGATGTGGATGTCGGACGCGCCGTCCTTGGCCGCCTGGGTCAGCAGGGCATTGAGCATGCGGATGATGGGCGCGTCGTTGGCGGCTTCGAGCAGGTCTTCCACCGCCGGCAGGTCTTGCAGCAGGCGCGACAGATCGACCGCGCTCTCGACCTCGCCCACCACGGTGGCGGCGCTGGATTCACCGCCCGCGTAGGCCAGCGCGATGCGCTCGGCCAGGCGCGCCGGCTCTTCGCGCTCTACCCGGTGCACCGGGTGCAGGCGCAGCACCTCGCCCAGCGCGCTGGGCGCGGCGGCGTCGGTGGCCCAGAGCACGCGCTCCTGGCCGTCGTCCTGCAGCAGCAGGTTCTGGGCCTTGGCAAAGCCGTAAGGCAGGGGGTGACGCTGGGCCATTGCGCGGGCTCAATTACCGGCGGCTTTGCCAGCCGGGGCGGCGGCCCCCGGCCCGGCGGCCGGCGCAGGCGCAGGCGCGACTGGCGCTGGCGCCCGCGGCAGCAGCAGGGGCAGCACCGGCCCGTCCTGGATCGACATCATCCGGTTGGGTGCGGGCTGGGCCTGCTGCTGCTCGGCACGGATCGCCTCGTAGCGGTCGAGCGTGACCGAGTTCAGGCTCTGTGCGTCGCGCAGCACCACCGGCCGCAGGAAGACCAGCAGCACCGACTTGCTGCGCTTGCGGGTTTCACTGCGGAACAGGCCGCCGAACAAGGGCATGTCGCCCAGCACCGGCACCTTGTCCTGGCCGCCGTCGTACTGTTCCTTGAGCTGCCCGCCCAGCACCATGATCTGGCCATCGTCGGCCACCACCGTGGTCTCGAGCGAGTTCTTGTTGGTGGTCGGCCCATTGGTGGAATTGGACGCGACGCTGGAGTTCTCCTGGAACACCGTCATCCGCACCACCCCGCCCTCGCCGATCTGCGGCTTGATCTTCAGGGTCAGGCCCACGTCCTTGCGCTCCACGGTCTGGAAGGGGTTGACCGCGGCGCCACCGCCGCCGCCAGTGTTGGTGAAGCTGCCGGTCACGAAAGGCACGTTCTGGCCGACCACGATCTTGGCCTCTTCGTTGTCCAGCGCCACCAGGTTGGGCGTGGACAGGATGTTGGTGCCCGACACCGTCTCGAGAAAGCGCGCCAGCGCGCCCAGGGTGTAGACCCCGTTGACCTTCTGCAGCAGGCCCAGGTTCAGGCCGCTCAGCGCCGCACTGGCCGACACGCCGGTGCCGGCGGCGCCGGCCTGCGACAAGGTCAGGATATTGCTGCCGGTGCCGAAATTGGTGCCCGCAGCCAAGCCGAAACGGTCGCCCTTGCTGCCCAGCAGGCCCTGCCACTGGAAGCCCAGCTCGGCGGCCTTGCTGGCGTCCATCTCGACGATCATCGATTCGACAAACACCTGGGCACGGCGGCCGTCGAGCTGGTCGATCACGCCGCGGATCTGCCGGTACAGCGGCTCGGCGGCGGTGATCACCAGCGAATTGGTGGCCGGGTCGGCCTGGATGAAGCCGCCGGTGCTGGGCTGCGCCGATTGGGCGTTGGGGGTGTTGGCCACCGACGTGCCCTGGCCGGTGTTGCCACCCAGGGCCTGGGCCAGCAGGTTGGGCGTGCTGGGGCTGCCCTGGCCGCTGGCGCCGCCACCACCGCCGCCGCCAAAGGCCGCGCGCAGCACCGCTGCCAGCTTGGTGGCGTCGGCGTTCTTCAGGTAGACCACATTGATGGTGCCGGCCGGCCCGCCCAGGCCGGGGCGGTCCAGGCGCTCGACCAGGGCCCGCGCGGCCGCCAGCCGGGCCGGGTTGGCGGCCCGCAGGATGAGCGAGTTGCTGCGTGAATCGGCCAGCACCGACACCGTGCCGCCGCCACCCGGCACGCCGGCGGCGGCGGCGGCCACCGCGCCGGACTCACCCAGCCGCTGCACCAGCGCGGCCAGGTCGGACGCGATCGCATGCTTGAGCGGCACCACCTCGATGTCGGTGCTGGCCGGTTGGTCCAGCGCCGCAATGATCTTGCCCAGGCGGGTAAGGTTGTCGGCGTAGTCGGTGATGATCAGCGTGCTGTTGCTGGGGTTGGAATTGATGGTGTTGTTGGGGCTGATCAGGGGCCGCAGCACCGCTACCAGGTTGTTGGGGTTCTCGTAGGTCAGGCGGAATATCTGGGTGATGACCTGGTCACCACGCTGCGAGCTGGGGCCCACCTGCACCGTGCCGGCCTGCAGCTTGGCGTCGGCCTCGGGCACCACCTTGAGCAGGCCGGCGTTGTCCACCACCGCAAAGCCCAGGCCGCGCAGGGCCGCCTGGTATTGCAGGTAGGCCTCGCGCACCGGCATCGGCTGCTCGCTGTAGACCGTGATCACCCCCTTGACCCGCGGGTCGACCAGGATCTGCCGATCGATCATCACCGCAAACGCCCGGCTCACCGCCTCGATGTCGGCATTCACGAAGTTCAGGGTCACCGGCGTGGACGCGCGCAGGCCGCCGCTGCGCCGGGCACTGCCCGGGCCGGCGTTGTCGGCGCTGACCTGGGCCTGGGCCTGCATCGCCGGCAGCCACAGCGCGATCAGCAGCACTGAAGCAACTGCGGCCGGCGCGGGCCGCTGCCCCCGGGAGGGTCGGGACCGGCCGGCATGGGGCGGCTTGCGAAGGGGGTTCATGGCAATCATCCGATCGAAATGACAGACAGCGCGCCCTGGCGCCGCCCGATGATGTTGAGCAGGTTCTGCAGCCCCGGTGCCTGGCCCTCGGCGGCCTGGGCGTCGCCGCGAAAGCGCAGCTTGTCGCCGGTCCACTGGCCACTGCCCGACAGGCGCAACGCACCCTCGAGGGTGAGCAATTGCAGCGTGGCGGCCTCGCCGGCCGCGCCCGGGCCCTGCACGCTGAGCCGGTAGCTGCCCAGCGACGGCAGGGTGGATACCCGCGACGAGACCCCGCGCAGATCGAGCGCCAGCGCGCCCTGCAGGCGCATCCGGCCCTGCACCGACTGCAGCGTGAAGCCCGGGCTGGCCAAGTGCAGCACACCGCCCAGCTGCAGGGTGTTCCAGGGCGTGCCCAGGCCGGCCAGCCAGGCCGCCGGCCAGTGGCCCACCAGCGGCGCGGCCAGGCCCGCTGCGGGCGGCGCGCCGGCCGGCGCGCCGCCCAGCACCAGGCTGTAGCTGCCCCAGCCCGGTTGCAGCAGCAGTTGTTGCCGGCCCTGCAGGCAGCAATCGTGACTGGCCTGCAGGCGCAGGCCGCGCCAGTCCGGCCGAAGCTGCCAGTGCAGGCGGCCCGGCAAGGCCGACGCGTCCTGGCTGCCGGCCCCCCCGGTGAGCACCAGCACCGCGCTGCCGCTCCACAGGCTGCCGCGGGCTTCGGCCAGAAGCAGGCGCCCGCCACTGGCCTGCTGCAGGCTGTCGGCCAGCCACTGCGCCGGCGCAAACAGCACCAGGCCGGCCAGCAGGCCGAGCACCACGCCCCAGGCGGCAAAGCGCCGACCGGCGCGCTGGGCCCGTTGCCAGCGCTCGGATTCGGCGCCTGCCGCCCCGGCCTTGCGCCGCAAGCTCACCGCGCTGCCCCCAAGGCCAGGGTCAGGCTGCCGTCGTAGGTGCCGGGGCCGGTCTGGGTCAGGCTGGCTTCGACCACCCGGGCCCTGGCGCCGGCACGGGCCTCGGCCAGCCAGGACGACAACTGCGCCGCGCTGACCCCCTTGAGCGACAGCAGCGCGCGCTCGCCTTGCAGGCTGAGCTTGCTGGTCGGTGAGGCCAGGCGCTCGGTGGCGGCGGTCAAGGCAGCCTGGGCCTGGTCCAGCGGCACCGGCGGCGCGCCGCGCAAGCGGCCGGCCTCGGCCGCCTGGGCCTGCATCTGCTGCAGTTGGGCGTCCAGCGCGTCGATCTGCACAGGCGCGCTGCGCAGCGTGCGCCAGGCCGGCGCGACGGCCACCGTCCACAGCAGGAACAATGCCAGGAGGCTGCCGGCCAGCGTCAGCAGGCGCCGCTCGCGCGGCGCCAGCGCGGCCCAGCGCGCCCGCACACGGGCCAGCGACGGGCGTCCGCCCGCCGGGCCGGTGGCCTGTGTTGCAGCCGGGTTGGGGCGGGCTTCGGACACGGCCGGGCCGCTGCTCATCGCAACACCCCTGCGGCGGCGCGCTGCATGTCCAGCCGGCCTTCGGCCAGCACCAGGGCCCAGCCGCTGGCCTGCAGGCGGGCCCGCAACTGGTCGACCAGGGGCGGCGGCCAGCCCGCAGCCGGCAGGCTGAGGCGGCCCGGCTCGAAGCGCAGCTGCGCCACCGGTGCCTGGCCGTCGGGCCAGGCACCGGCCAGCGCGGCCAGCATGGGCTCGAAATCGTCGTCGCCCGGCACACCAGCGGCGGCACGCAGCGCGGCGGTCTCGCGCTGCATCTGCAGCGGCGCGTCCAGCACCGCCCTTACCTGGGGATGAGTGGTGCGCAGCAGGCTGTCCATCGCCGCGCGCTTGTCGGCCAGCGCGCCCTGCTGTTGCCAGGCCATCAGGTTCAGGCCCACCAGCTGCACCAGCAGCAACACCAGCAGGCCGCGCCGGGCCAATGCGAAGGCCGGCCCGGCCCACTGCCGGCCCAGCTTGCCCAGCGCCAGGCTGCCGCGGTTTTGCGGCACCAGATCAAACTGCAGCAGGTTCCAGCTTGAGCGGGCCGCCATCAAGGCGGCTTCGGCATCGGTGCGCACCGCCACCGGGGTGCCCAGCCAATGCTCGGCGGCCGCGTCAGCCGCCGGGGTGCTGGTGAAGCGGGCCTGGCGCGCCGACCAGCGCGCCTGCAGCTGGCGCGCCAGGCCACCGGCCAGGGGCAGGCAAATCGCACCGTCCTGGTCTTGCAGTGCGAGCCAGGGGCTGGCCGTGCCACTGGCGTCGGGTGCAGTGAAAAAGTGGCCGGCGGGGACGGCGCTGTCGGCCGTGACGGCTAGCGGGGCCCAGGCCGGCACCAGCCGGTCCAGCACCAGGCCGCTGGCAGCCAGGCGCGCCAGCTGGGACTGCAGCCAGGGCTTGTGCACGGCGGCCACCCAAGTGGGCTGGCCCGGCACGCCGCCGGGCGCCAGGGCCAGATGGGCCTGATCGTCGTCGACCAGCAACTGCTCCTCGAGCACCCCGCCCAGGGCTGCCCGCAGCTGGGCGACCGGGGCCTTGGGCAGCACCGGGCGATGCCAGGCCAGGGCCAGCGCCGGCACCACCGCCACCACGCTGTCGGCCTTGGGCCAGGGGCTGGGCATGTCATCGCCCTGGCGGCCCAGGCCCAGGCCGTCGGCGCTCAACACCCAGGCCAGCGGGGCTGGATCGTCCACGCCGGACGCCTCGGCCATCCGGGGTGCCGGCAACAGGATCACGAGCATGGCCATGGTGGAGTCAGCGGGGAAAGGCCGTCAGGCGGGTAGATCGGGTCATGCGCGGGTGCTCAGGGGCGGACGGGACAGCCGGGTTGCCAGACCGCCCAGGGTAGGGCCCAGCCAAGCGTCCTGATCGAAGGAAAAACACCACCC
>JAYUQJ010000560.1:0-6850 GCA_043756825.1 Betaproteobacteria bacterium
GTCAAGCTGATGGTGCGCAAGGCAGGCGCGGGCCAGCAAAAGTACGTGCTGATCACGATGAATGAAGTGCTGGTGACCTCACTCAGCACCGGCGGTTCGGGCGGCGAGGATCGGCTGACCGAAAACGTGACCCTCAATTTTGCAAAGGTGAAGTTCGACTACACCCCGCAAGACTCCAAGGGCACCGTGGCCGGCGACAAGACCTTCGCCTGGCACATCGCTGAGAACTCTGCACCCTGATCCTGGCAGGCCTGCCGACCGTCTGCCTGGGTGGACTTTTGGTGGGCTCGACAGCACGGCCCCGCGCCGGGCTGCACCAACAGGGCCTGGCGCAGGCCCTGTTGATTTTCTGCAGCGGGGCCTGGCGCAGGCCCTGTTGATTTTCTGCAGCGGCTGATCAGGGCGCCAAGCGCTGACGGGCTTGCTGCATGAGAGGCACCAACGATGCCGGCTCGGCTGACGAAGCCTGTGCCGATCGCGGCGCCTGTCGCAACCTATTCACCCTGCAGGGCTGCGCACCCGGATGGTCTGCGCGCTTGGCTCCCAGGGGCAAACCCAAGGCAGACCGACCATGGCAGATACCCGCGCCGCAGAACAAGCGCTCAAGGACGGCGACGCCTTGCGCGCCTTGAAGTTGCTCACCGAGCAAATTCGCTCGCACCCCCAGGACGCCAAATTGCGCGTATTTCTGTTCCAGTTGCTGTGCGTGCTGGGCCAATGGGAGCGGGCCCTGAATCAACTGAACGTGTCGCTGGAACTGGACGCCGGCACCCTGCCCATGGTGCAGACCTACCGCGAGGCCATCGCCTGCGAAACCCTGCGCATGCAGGTGTTTGCGGGCAAGAAGGTGCCGATGCTCTTCGGCGAACCCGAAACCTGGGTGGCACTGCTGATCGAGGCGATGTTGCGCGAGGGCCAGGGCGATCTGGGTGCGGCCCACCAACTGCGCACGCAGGCGCTTGAGCAGGCCCCGGCGACTGCCGGCGTCGCAAATGACCAGCCCTTCGCCTGGATCGCCGATGCCGACGGCCGCCTGGGCCCGACGCTGGAGGCCATCATCAACGGCCGCTACTACTGGTTGCCCTGGAACCGCCTGGCCAAGGTGGACATCGAGGCACCTGAAGACCTGCGCGATGCGATCTGGATGCCGGCGCATTTTGAGTTCACCAATGGGGGCGACGTGGTGGGTTTGATCCCCACCCGTTATCCCGCCACAGACCTGGCTGCCGGCGATCTGCTGGCTTTGTCGCGCCGCACCGATTGGGTGGAGCGCGCGCCGGGCGAGTTCATCGGCCTTGGCCAGCGCTTGCTCACCACCGACGCGCAGGAGTTCGGGCTGATGGATTTGCGCAGCGTGGTGCTCGAGGCAGCGGCCGACTGATCCGCCGCGAGGCCCGCAACACCATGGCCACGCAACGCGCCCAGGACCGTCTGCAACCCGCCCTGCTGGACCGGCTGACCGACGAGAGCCCCGAGTCGCGAACCGAATCCATCGATGCCCGGGTGATCAACCGCAGCCGCCTGCGCGACATGGTGCTGCGCGATCTGGCCTGGTTGTTCAACGCCACCGCGCCCGGTAAAGGCATCGACTGGGAGACGGCGCCGTACGCCCGTGCATCGGTGCTGAACTACGGCCTGCCTGCGCTGTCGGGCCTGTCGACCTCGGGCCTGAACCTGGCCCTGTTGCAGGCCCAGGTCAAGCAGGCGATCCTGGACCATGAGCCCCGCATCCTGGCGGACACCTTGTCGGTCGAGGTCGTGGTCTCGAACGCCCAGCTGGACCATCACAATCTGATCGGTTTTCGCATCAGCGGCCAGCTCTGGGCCCAACCGGTGCCGATGGAATTGCTGCTGCACACTGACATCGACCTCGAAACGGGCCGGGTCGCGGTGCGCGAACTCGACCGCTGACGCGCCCCGCCCCCCATGGACCCGCGACTACTGCGCTACTACAACGAGGAACTGCGGCATCTTCGCGAGATGGGCGCGGAATTCGCGCAACAGTTTCCCAAGATCGCCGCTCGGCTGGGGCTGGAGGGGTTGGAGGTTACCGACCCCTATGTAGAGCGCCTGATGGAGGGTTTCGCCTTCCTCACCGGTCGAATCCAGCTGAAGCTGGACGCGGAGTTTCCGCGCTTCACCCAGCGCCTGCTGGAAATCGTCTACCCGCAGTTCCTCACGCCCACCCCGGCGATGCTGATCGCCCAGTTCAACCCGGATCTGAACGATCCGTCGCTGGCCAAGGGCTTGACATTGCCGCGCGGCAGCGTGATGCACGGCCAGGCCAGCAAGGCCGGCGCCACCACTTGCGAGTTTCGCAGCGCGCAGGACCTGACGATGTGGCCGCTGGAGCTGACCCAGGTCGAGTACTTCACCCACGCCGCCGACCTGCCCATGGCGGCGGTGCCCGAATGGCGCAAATACCGCTCGGGCCTGCGCATCCGCCTGCGCACCACCGCCGGCCTGGATTTCTCGCAGATCGCGCTGAACCACCTGCGCCTGCACTGCACGGGGCTGGACGACGTGGCCTTCCGCCTGCATGAGCTGGTCGGCAACCACACCCTGGGCATCCTGCTGCTGCCCACCCGGCGGCCGGCCGCCTGGCATGAAGCCCTGGACGGTGAGTGCGTCGATCTGGTGGGTTTCGAGGACGACCAGGCCCTGTTGCCAGAATCCCTGCACGGCTTCGAGGGCTACCGGCTGCTGCAGGAGTATTTCGGGTTCCCGCAGCGCTACCTGTTCTTTGACCTGGCCGACATCGGCGATGCGCTGCGGCGCCACGCCGGGCAGGACATCGACATCGTGATCCTGTTCTCCAAGCTGGACAACGCCTTGCTGCAGGCGGTGGACGCCGCCAGCCTGACGCTGCACTGCGTGCCGGCCATCAACCTGCTGGACCGGCGCTGCGACCGGATCCATGTCGAGAACGAAGTCAGCGATTTCCACATCGTGCCCGACCGCACCCGGCCTATGGATTTCGAGGTGCATACCGTCACCGAGGTGCTGGGCTTCGGTTCGGGCACGCTCAACGAATGGCAATTCCTGCCTTTCTACAACGCCTTCCACACCGAGCAGCACGGCCACAACGCCTACTACGCCACCCAGCGCGAGCCGCGCCTGATGTCGCAGGTGCAACTGCGCGACGGGCCACGCACGGCCTACATCGGTACCGAGGTCTACCTGTCGGTGGTGGATGCCCACGAGGCACCCTTTTCGGCCGAATTGCGCCAGCTCGGCGTGCGCGCGCTGTGCACCAACCGTGACTTGCCGGTGTTGATGCCGGTGGGCAATGCGCGGGGCGATCTGACCCTGGCCGAAACCGCGCCGGTCAAGAGCATCCAGGTGATCAAAGGGCCGTCACGGCCCATGTCGGCGATGCGCGAGGCCAACCTCAACTGGAAGCTGATCAACCAGTTGTCGCTCAACCACTTGTCGCTGACCGACACCAATGCCGAACAGGGCGCCGCCGCGCTGCGCCAGATCCTGCAGCTGTACGCACCCAGCGGTGATGCCGGCGCGCAGCGCCAGATCGACGGCTTGCGCTCGGTGCGCATGCAACCGGTGGTGCGACGCCTGCCGATGCCCGGCCCCATCACTTTCGGCCGCGGCGTGGCGGTGACGATCGAGGTGGACGATCTGTCGTTCGAGGGCGCCAGCGCGTTCTTGCTGGGCTGCGTGCTGGAGCGTTTCGTGGCCCGCCATGTCTCGATCAATGGCTTCACCCAGTTGCGCCTGCATTCGGCCAACCGGGGCGACATCCTCAACGGCAGGCCGCGCTGCGGCACCCGGCCCATCCTGTGATCGACGACCCCGACACCTCGGCAGACGTCGCGCTGATGGCGCTGGCGGCGGGTCTGGCAGCCGCCGATGCCGATGCTCACGCCAATGCCCACGCCAATGCCCACGCCAACCCCAGGGCAGAAGCTCAGGCCCAGCCGGCACGGCCCGCCCTGGCCGAACCCACCAGCACGATCGCACCGGCAGCCCGCCCGGCGCTTCGGCCAGATCCCCTGATCGACGCAGCGCGGGCACCGCACCGCCACGCCTTCCTGCACCTGATGCGCCGGGTGGATGCCCACCACGGCGACAAACCCCGCCTGGGCACGGCCCGGCGCCCGGTGGACGAGCCGATCCGCCTGGGTCAGGCCGCCGATCTGTCCTTCGCACCCAGCGAGCTGGCGTCCATCAACCTGCGCGATCGCAGCGGCAAGCCGCGCATCGAAGTGCGCTTTTTTGGGCTGTTCGGGCCCAACGGCCCGCTGCCGCAACACCTGACTGCTTATGCGCGCGAGCGCCGCATGCACAAGGCCGACGAGACCTTCGGCCGCTTTGCCGATCTGTTCCACCACCGGCTGCTGCTGCTGTTCTACCGGGCCTGGGCCCAGGCCCAGCCCACCGTCAGCCTGGACCGGCCGCAGGACGACCGCTTTGCCGACTATGTCGGTTCGATGATCGGGGTGGGCGGCACGGCCTGGCGCCAGCGCGACGCGGCACCCGACCATGCGCGCCTGGCCTTTGCCGGCCTGCTGTCGCGCCAGGTTCGCAACGCCGACGGCCTGGCCCACTTGCTGTCGGCATACCTCGGCATGCAGGTTCGGATAGAACAATTCGTCGGTCGCTGGATGCCCCTGCCCCAGGCCGAGCGCAGCCGCATCGGCCGGCGCGCAGCCTCGCGTCGCATGTCCACCTCGCAACTGGGGGTGAGCACGGTGCTAGGCCAGGCGGTGTTCGACCGGCAGCACCATTTCCGGGTGCATGTGGGGCCACTGACGCTGAGCGCCTTCGAGTCCCTGTTGCCGGTGGGCCAGGCCCTGCCAGCGGTGCAGGCCCTGCTCAAGCACTATGTCGGCCTTGAATTCGGTTGGGACCTGCGGCTTGAGCTCGACCGCGCCCAGGTCCCGGCTTGCCGCCCAGGCCGATATGGCCGGCTGGGCTGGACCACCTGGCTGGGCCGACCGCCCGGCGGGCGGCCCGCCGCACTGAACCTAGTCCCGAACCCCTTGACCACCTGAGGAAGAACAACCATGGCTGAAATCAATCGTGTCACCCTGTTCGGCAAGCTCAACGCCCCGGCCTACAAGGCGGTGGAGGGCGCCACCGTGTTCTGCAAGCTGCGCGGCAACCCCTATGTCGAGCTGGAGCACTTTCTGGCGCAATTGCTGCAGGGTCAGGATTCAGACTGGCACAGGGTGATCAAACACTACCAGCTCGACATGTCGGCGCTGGCCAAGGACCTGACCGCCGCACTCGACCGCCTGCCGCGCGGCGCCACCAGCATCAGCGGCATTGCCGAGAACATCGCCGACGCGATCGAGCGTGGCTGGGTCTACGGCACCCTGCTCTACGGCGACCATGTGGTGCGCAGCGGCTACATGCTGGTGGGCATGCTCAAGACCAAGAACCTGCGCAATGCACTGGTGGCCATCAGCCGGCAGTTCGAGAAGCTCAAGGTCGACGATCTGTCGGACGCACTGCCCAAGATCACCGCCGGCTCGCCCGAGGACGGCCAGGGCGCCAGCGACGGCTCGACCGGCGGGGCCGGCGGTGCGGCCCCGGGCGAGGCCAGCGGCGCCATCGCCCCGGCGGCCATGGGCAAGCAGGAGGCGCTGAAAAAATTCACCGTCGACCTGACCGAGCAAGCCCGCAGCGGCAAGATGGACCCGATCGTCGGCCGCGACGACGAGATCCGCCAGGTGGTCGACATCCTGATGCGGCGGCGCCAGAACAACCCGATCCTGGTCGGCGAAGCCGGTGTTGGCAAGACTGCGGTGGTCGAAGGTTTTGCGCAGCGCATTGCGCGCGGCGACGTGCCGCCGAGCCTGAAGGAAGTTGAACTGCGCTCGCTCGACGTCGGCCTGCTGCAGGCGGGTGCCAGCATGAAGGGCGAATTCGAGCAGCGCCTGCGTTCGGTGATCGACGAAGTGCAGGCCAGCCCCAAGCCCATCATCCTGTTCATCGACGAAACCCACACCCTGGTCGGCGCGGGCGGCGCTGCCGGCACCGGGGATGCGGCCAACCTGCTCAAGCCGGCACTGGCCCGCGGCACGCTGCGCACCATCGGTGCCACCACCTTTGCCGAATACAAAAAACACATCGAGAAGGACCCGGCGCTCACCCGGCGCTTCCAGACGGTGCAGGTCGACGAACCTGACGAGCCCAAGGCGATCCTGATGATGCGCGGCGTGGCCAGCACGATGGAAAAGCACCACAAGGTGCAGATCCTGGACGAAGCGCTGGAAGCTGCGGTCAAGCTCAGCCACCGCTACATCCCGGCGCGCCAGTTGCCCGACAAAAGCGTGAGCCTGCTCGACACCGCCTGCGCGCGCGTCGCTGTCAGCCTGCACGCCACGCCGGCCGAAGTGGACGACTGCAGGAAGCGCATCGAGGCCCTGGAAACCGAGCTCGGCATCATCGGCCGCGAAAAGGCCATCGGCGTCGACATCGGCGTGCGCGAGACCGAAGCCACCGAACTGCTGACGGCCGAGCGCGGCCGCCTGGCTGCGCTAGACCAGCGCTGGCTCGAAGAGAAGGCCCTGGTTGACGAACTGCTGGCACTGCGCGCCAAGCTGCGCGGCGGCGTCAAACCGGTGGAAGGCACGGGCAGCACGCTAGAGGCAGCGGCCGAAGCCGAGGCGCAGGCCGAAGGTCTGACAGCCGGTGACGCGGCGGCGGCCAAGGAAACGCAGCGCCAGGCCGACCTGAGCCAACTGCGGATCGTGCAGGACAAGCTGGCAGCGCTGCAAGGCGAGACACCGTTGATCCTGCCCACCGTCGACTACCAAGCGGTGGCGGCAGTGGTCGGCGACTGGACCGGCATCCCGGTCGGGCGCATGGCGCGCAACGAGATCGA
>JAYUQJ010000561.1:0-6847 GCA_043756825.1 Betaproteobacteria bacterium
GATCTGCGCCTTCGGCCTGCTGCGCACCATCGTCGATGCCTGGTATGCCGGCGTCGAAGGCAGCAGCAGCACCCGGCTGGTGGTGCGCAGCAATATCTCTCTGACCTTTACCCTGCCGCTGAACTATGCCCAGCGCCTGCGGGCGGTCGAAGGCGTGCAGCAAGTGAGCTGGGCCAACTGGTTTGGAGGTGTCTACATCACCGAGCGCAACTTCTTCCCGCAGTTCGCGGTGGAGCCGGCCAGCTACCTGGCGCTCTACCCCGAGTACCGTATCCCTGACGCGCAAAAGCTGGCCTTCTTGCGGGACCGGCAGGGCGCGGTGGTGGGCCGCAAGCTGGCCGACAAGTTCGGCTGGAAGCTGGGCGACGCCATTCCGCTGCGCGGCACGATCTACCCCGGCACATGGACCTTCACCCTGCGCGGCATCTGGGACGGCGCCGACGCCAAGACTGACGAAAGCCAGATGCTGGTGCACTGGGGCTTCCTCAATGAATCGATCCGCCAGCGCTTCAAGGGCCGGGCCGACGCGGTGGGGGTCTATATCGTCGGCATCGACGAGCCCAACAGCGCCGCCTTGATCAGCCAGCGGGTGGACCGGCTGTTCGCCAATTCGCTGGCCGAGACCATGACCGAGACCGAGGCCGCCTTCCAGCTGAGTTTTGTCTCGATGAGCGAGGCCATCCTGGTGGCGGTGCGCGCCGTCAGCATGATCATCGTGCTGATCATCATGGCGGTGATGGCCAACACCATGACGATGACCGCGCGCGAGCGCCTGGCCGAGTACGCCACCCTCAAGGCCCTGGGCTTCTCACCCGGCTTCGTGGTGCGGCTGCTGTTCGGCGAGAGCCTGCTGATCGCCGCGCTGGGCGGCCTGGCCGGGCTGCTGCTGACCTTTCCGCTGGCCGGCGCCTTCCGGGCGGCGGTGGGCACCTTGTTCCCGGTGTTCCAGGTGTCGACGCTGACGATGGTGTTGCAGGTGGCCGCAGCGCTGGGCGTGGGCCTGGCGGCTGCGGCCTGGCCGGCCTGGCGCATGAGCCGCATCGACATCGTCGCAGGCCTTCGCCACGTCGGCTGAAGCGGATGAACCCGGTCCCCTTCAGCTACATCGCCCGCAATCTGTGGGTGCGCCGCGTTACCACGGCCCTGACCGCCGGCGGCATGGCGCTGGTGGTGTATGTGTTTGCCACCGTGCTGATGATGAGCGAGGGCATCCGCGCCACCCTGGTGGCCACCGGCCAGCCCGACAATGTGATGGTGCTGCGCAAGGGCGCCGGCGCCGAGATCAACAGCGGCATCGAACGCGGCCAGGCCGCCGTCCTGTCCACCCTGCCGGGCATCGCCACCGACGCGCTGGGCCGGCCGCTGATCAGCGCCGAGCCGGTGGTGCTGATCAGCCTGCCCAAGCGCAGCAATGGCAAACCCAGCAATGTGACCGTGCGCGGCAGCTCCGACATCGGCCTGCAGCTGCGCCCCGGCCTGCGCCTGGTGGAGGGCCGCATGTTCCGCCCGGGCACGTCCGAGATCATCGTCGGCCAGGCCACGGCCGCGGGTTTTGCCGGCATCGACATCGGCGCCAGCCTGCGCTTTGCCGGGCGCGACTGGGTCATCGTCGGCCGCTTCGACGCCGGCCGCAGCGGCTTTGATTCCGAGATCTGGGGCGACGCCGAGCAGATGCTGCAGGCCTTCCGGCGCGGCGCCAACTCAGTGGTGGTGCTGCGGCTGGCCGACGCAGGCTTGTTCGAGGGCCTCCGGGCGCGCATCGACGACGACCCGAGGCTGTTGCTCGAGGCCAAGCCCGAGATCCGCTTCTACGCCG
This sequence comes from Betaproteobacteria bacterium, assembly GCA_043756825.1. GTDB lineage: Bacteria > Pseudomonadota > Gammaproteobacteria > Burkholderiales > Burkholderiaceae_C > Pseudaquabacterium. Next base: position 1,817 of record JAYUQJ010000561.1, read on the forward strand.
AGCAGAGCGAGGCGCTGGCCACCTTCATCCGCATCCTGGGCCTGAGCCTGGCCGTCATCTTCTCGATCGGCGCGGTGGTGGGCGCGATGATCACGATGTTTGCAGCGGTGGCCTCGCGCATCGGCGAGATCGGCACCTTGCGGGCGCTGGGCTTCCGGCGCGGTGCGGTGCTGACGGCCTTCATGACTGAGTCGCTGCTGCTCAGCGGCCTGGGCGGCGTGGCCGGCCTGGCGGTGGCCAGCCTGATGCAGGTGGTGGATGTGTCGACCACCAATTTCCAGACCTTTGCCGAGCTGGCCTTCCGCTTCGTGCTGACCCCGCAGATCGCCCTGCAAAGCCTGCTGTTCGCGCTGGGCATGGGGGTGGTGGGCGGCTTCATCCCCGCCTGGCGGGCCGCGCGCCTGCAGATCGTGGACTGCCTGCGCGCGGCCTGAGCCCCTCGGCGCCCGCCCGTCAAGGCCGGTAGGGCGACGCGTCGAACTGCTTCAGGGTCAAGGCCCGCCAGACCCGCTCGGACGTGACCGGCATCTGGATCCCTTCAGCCGCCGCGCCCAGGCCGGCATGGTCGAGCGCGTCGATCACCGCATTGACCACCGCCGGCGTGGCGCCGATGGTGCCCAGCTCGCCCACGCCCTTGACGCCCAGCGGATTGGTGGTGCAGGGGATGGAGGTGTCGAACTCGGTCTTGAAACCCAGGAAGCCGTCGGCATTGGGCAGCGCATAGTCCATGAAACTGGCGCTCAGCAGCTGGCCGGTCTCGGCGTCATAGGCCACCCGCTCGCACAGGGCCTGGCCTATGCCCTGCACCGCACCGCCTTCGACCTGGCCCCGCACGATCACCGGGCTGACCACCCGCCCGATATCGTTGACCGAGGCATAGCCCACCACCGCCACCGCGCCGGTGGCGGGGTCGATCTCGACCTCGCAGACATGGCAGCCATTGGGCCAGGTGGGGCCGCCCACGCTGGACGTGCTGTCGACCCGGATGCGCGCCTCGGGCTGGCGCGCGGCCAGCTCGAACAGGCCCAGCCCCAGGTCGGTGCCGGCCACGGTGAAGCGGCCCTCGCGGTACTCGATGTCGGCGGCCGGGGCCTCCAGCGCGTCGGCGGCCAGGGCCTTGGCCTCGTCGATGGTGCGCAGCGCGGCCACGCTCACGGCCGACCCGCCGGTGAACAGCGACCGCGACCCGGCGCTGCCGAAGCCATTGACCCGGTCGGTATCGCCCTGCAAGACCCGGATGCGGTCCAGTGGCACCCCGAACACGTCCACCGCCAGCTGGGCGTAGCTGGTGGCGATGCCCTGGCCCATGCCCTGGGTGGCCGAGCCCAGCTCGATATAGCCGTCGGCGCTGACATTGACCGTCACGCGCTCTTCAAAGGCGTTGCCACCGGTCCATTCCAGAAAACTGGCCAGGCCGCGGCCGCGCAGCTTGCCCGCCGCCTGCGACGCCGCCCGGCGCGCAGCAAAACCCTGCCAGTCGGCCAGCGCCAGGCCCTGGTCAAGCACCTGTTCGAACTTGCCGCTGTCGTAGCGCTGGGCCATGGCATTGGTGTAGGGCATCTGGTCCGGCCGGATCAGGTTGCGGCGCCGCAGCTCGGCCTGGTCCAGCCCCAGCTTGCGCGCGGCGGCGTCCATCAGGCGCTCGATCAGGTAGATCGCCTCGGGCCGGCCGGCACCCCGGTAGGCCCCGGTGGGGGTGGTGTTGGTCATCACCGCGATGAAATGCAGGTCGATCAGCGGGATGTCATAGATGCTGGTCGACACCCAGGGGCCGATCAAGACCTGGATCACCACCCCGGTGATGCCGGCATAGGCGCCGACGTTGGCATAGCTCTTGACGCGCAGCGCCAGCACCTTGCCGCGGGCGTCCAGCGCCAGTTCGGCCCGGCTGATGACATCCCGGCCATGCACCGCAGCCAGGAACTCTTCGATGCGGTCGGCGCGCCATTTCACCGGCCGCCGGGTCTGGAGTGCGGCATAGCCGACCACGATGTCCTCGGGGTAGATGCCGGTCTTCATGCCGAAGCCGCCGCCGACATCGCCCACCAGCACCCGCACGGTGTCGGTGCTCAGGCCGGGGATCGCGTCGACCAGGCCGCTGCGCACGCCGGTGGGCATCTGGCTGGCCAGGCGCACCACCAGGCGCCCGGCATCGGCGCTGCCCGGCTGGCCCACCGCCGCATTGACGCAACGCGGCTCGATCGGGCTGGGGGCCAGGCGCTGGTTGTCCACCTCCACCGCCACCACCTGCGCGGCCGCCGCAAAGGCCGCAGCGGTTGCCGCCGCATCGCCGTGGCGCATGGCCGCCGCAATGTTGTCGGGTGCGCCGTCGGCCAGCTGCGGTGCGCCGGCCTTGATCGCGTCGAAGACATTGACGACGGCCGGCAGCTCGTCGTAGTCGACCACCACGGCATCCACCGCCGCGCGGGCCTGGTCCAGGGTTTCGGCCACCACCGCCACCACCGCCTCACCCACATGACGCACCCGCTCATGGGCCAGCGGATACCGCGGGGCCGACACGCCGGGCGTGCCGTCGGGCCGCGGGAAACCGGCTGGCGCCGGCGCGGGCTGGATGCCGGCGGCCACCAGTTGGGCGCCGGTGAACACCGCCACCACGCCGGGCATGGCCTGGGCAGCCGCGACATCCACGCCCAGGATGCGGGCATGGGCATAGGGGCTGCGCAGAAAGACCAGGTAGGTCTGTCCCGGCAGGGTCAGGTCATCGGCAAACTGGCCGAGGCCGGCCACCAGGGTGGCGTCCTCGAGCCGGTTGACAGCCTGGCCGCTGCCGAAGCGGCCGACATTGGCACCCGCACCATCGGGCTGGGCGGCGCTCATGCCGGGTCTCCGGCCATCACGGCAGCGGCTTGCCGGACGGCGGCGACGATATTGACATAGCCGGTGCAGCGGCACAGATTGCCTTCGAGCGCATGCGCGATCTGGGCGTCGCTCGGCCGGGGCGTGCGGGCCAGCAGGCAGGCACTGGTCATCACCATGCCCGGGGTGCAAAAGCCGCACTGCAGGCCATGGCAATCGCTAAAGGCCTGCTGCAAGGGGTGCAGACCCGCCGGGCCGGCCAGCCCCTCGATGGTGGTGACCTGGCGGCCCTGGGCCTGTACCGCCAGCAGGCTGCAGCTCTTGACCGACTCACCGTCCAGCAGCACGGTGCAGGCGCCGCATTGCGAGGTGTCGCATCCGGCATGGGTACCGGTCAGCCCCAGCGGGCCGCGCAACAGGTCGAGCAGCAGCGTGGCGGGCGCCACCTCAGCGGCCACGGCCTGGCCGTTGACCTGCAGTTTCAAGGCAATCATCCCAGTCTCCGGGGCAGTGAGGTGGCCTGGATGGTAGCGGTTGGCGACCGCCCCGCTTCATCCGCCGGCTATCAACGGGGCCGGACGACGCCGGCCCGCGCCGATGCTCAATCCGGTCGCCGGCTGTAGGCCTTGAGCCCGGCCGCCAGCGCGATCACCACCAGCACGCCGGCCAGAAACTCGACGGCGTGGTCCTTCACCAAGCGCACGCTGCGCTGCACCAGATCGCGCAATTGGGGGTCGGACTTGACCAGGGCACTGGGGTCCAGGCCGAGGCCGCCCTCCCCGCCAGGCCCGGCCGGGCCGGCGCTCCAGCCGCGGCGGGCGCCGGGGTTGCCCCCCTGCGCCGGAAGGTCCAGCACCTGGCCCGGCGCCGTCTGGGGTGGCAGCCTGTCGGCATAGGGCCGCGCGGCCGGGGTTGTAGCGTCGGTCGGCTTGGCGGGCTCGCCCAGCACGGCCGGGGGATTGCGGCTGGCCGACGAACGCGGCGGCATCTTGCCGCTGGTGGTCTCATCCAGGGCCCCTGGCAGCTTGCGTTGGGCGTCGAGCAACAGGTCGAGATTGCCGTCTCCGGTGGACACCGCGCCGGTCAGGGCCCGGTCCAACACCCGAGAGCCGGCGCCCAGGGACGCCGGCGTTGCGGGGTCGGCGGGCAGGCCGCTGCTGCTCGTCGCGGTCTGGCCTGCGGCCGAAGCGGCGGCGCCCATCACAGCCAGGCACAGCCAAAGACCCCGCGCGGAGGCCTGCCGGGGTCGGTCAGCACGTGGCGCCTTCTGCGCCTTGGGACGGAGTTGCATCGCCAAGCCCTTCAAGCCCATCGCCATGCCGAACCCCGGCGCGACACGGTTGCCGGGGAGCCTGGGGTCACAGGCTGAAACGATAGTACTGCCTCGAACCCCGGGCGGGGCCGCCGTGGCAGCCTCAGACCAGCACTTCCAGGCAATGCGGATGGCCCAGAAAGGCTTGCGGACTGGCGCTGGCCCCGTAGGCGCCAGACTGGAACACCACCACCAGGTCGCCTTCGGCGGCGACCGGCAGGTCCATCCGGTCGGCCAGCAGATCCAGCGGGGTGCACAGCGGCCCGACCACCGACGCGGTCTCGCGCGCCACCGCATCGACCCGGTTGCCGATGGTCACCGGGTAGTTCTTGCGCACCACCTGGCCAAAATTGCCCGATGCCGACAAATGGTGGTGCAGGCCGCCATCGCAGACCAGGTAGACCTGGCCGCGCGAGACCTTGCGGTCGACGATGCGCGCCACGTAGACCCCGGCCTCGCCCACCAGGTAGCGGCCCAGCTCGATCACCAGCGAGGCCTGCGGCAAATCCTGCCGGGCGCGCACGGCGATATCGGCCAGGTTGGCGGCTATCGGCGCCAGGTCCAGCGCCTGCTCGCCCGGGAAGTAGGGGATGCCGAAGCCGCCGCCCAGGTTGAGAAACTTCACCGGCTGGGGGCAGCGCTCGGCCAGGCGCAGGGCCAGCGCGTAGGACTTCTGCTGGGCCTCGCAGATCGACTCGGGCCGCAGGTTCTGCGACCCGGCAAACAGGTGGAAGCCCTCGAAGGCCAGGCCGCCGTCCTGGATCAGCGCCAGCATCTCGGGCACGACTTCCACATCCACGCCGAATTGCTTGGGCCCGCCGCCCATCTTCATGCCCGAACCCTTGAGCTCGAAGTCGGGGTTCACGCGCACCGCCACCCGCGCCGGCAGGCCGAGCTGGCGC
>JAYUQJ010000562.1:0-2587 GCA_043756825.1 Betaproteobacteria bacterium
CGCCGATGCGCTGGCGCGTTTTGCAGCCGCTGCGGCGCGCTTTCGCGGGGCGGGGCACCCGATCGACGCCGAACGCTGCGACGTTTTGGCCAGGCATTCAGCGTAGCCTGCGGCGCCTTCTGCCACGGAGCTTACCCAGCATGTCCGGATTGATCGTCTTGCCGTCGTTCAGATGATGCGAATCGCGCAGAACCCACAGCCGGTTCAAGGCGTTTGCAGCGGCTGCAACAACCGGCCGGTGAGTTTGGTGTCGAGCGGCTTCTTGCCAAAGGGCGGTATGCCAAAAATTGTGGCACGGGCCAGACCAGCGCATCCATGGTGAAAAGCCTGGTGCAGGGTTGCTGGTGCGCTGGGGGTACACCTGCGCGGGCAGGGTGGAACCCGTATCGTCGTCTCAGGGCGACGGCGATCACCCGGTAGGTCACTGCCCCTGGCCCAGCGCGAAGCCGCGTTCGCCATCGAACAGGCACAGGTTCCCGGTCTTGATGACGTCGACTCGGCCGCGTGTCACGCTTGACAGCAGGTCGATGATGTCCTGGTGCGTCACGCTGCCGCCCTCGACTGCCATGACGAAGCGGCAGCGCCAGTGGTCGGTGCAAAAGGTCTCGGGCGAACTGGTGGCACAGTGCACAAACACATCCGAGGATAGGTATGGTCGCGCCGCGCAATACGCAGGCGGCGGGTTCACCACGCAATGCGTGGTCTGCAAAGCCGCAGGGCCGGATGGCCGGACAAGCTGTGCAGGTGTTGCTAGCAGCGGGGCGCCCGCATCCTAGCGGGGAAGCCGCGCAAGGAAGTAGGCTGCGGCAACCAGCGCAGTGCCCAGGCCAGTGGTCCAGCTGATGAGCTTCCAGGTCTGATCGTGTATGGCTTTGTGCAGCTCGACCCGCAGGTTGCCATCCAGTCGGGCCAGGTCTTCCTTGGTGGCCAGGGTGGGCAGCACCACCTCTAGTTTGGCAACGCGTTCGTTCAGGTCCATGTCTGGCGGCTCAGGTGGAGAGGGAGGGGTGACCTCATTGTCGGCCAGCCAGCGCTGGCTGGCCATGTCATAAATCGGCATGGTTCAGCCTTGGTTGTCGACCAATTCGACGTAGCCGCAAATCGGGCAACGCCACGCATGCAGCACAAGGAGCTGGCCGGTCGCCTTGGGCGGCATGAACTGGCCAATTAGGCCGGTGGCCGACCCAGGCGGCCCACGGTCCACGCCGACAAGCGAGAACCTCCCATGCAGCAGTTCGAGCACGCCATGGTCATAGCGGCATGTGCGGGCGGGCGAGGCTGTCATGGTTGTCATCCTAAACAATTGGTGGCTTGACCAATGAAAATCAAGGCCTGACGAGGCGCGTCAGTCTTGCCAACTCGTGACTCGCCCGTTCTCGGTGTACACGTAGTTGGCCTTGATGTAGCGATAGCCGCTGCGGTACACATGTTGAATGCGTACCCCGCCACTGCCCACGCTTCGATTCTCCCGGTCGGCTGAGCCCCACGACGCATACAGCGCGCACTGGCTCATGCCGATTTGTATGGCCCCTCTGTCAATCAGGCTCCACTCGGCACTGGAGACCACCGCGCGCAGATCCAACTCCGCGCGCATCGGCGGCAGCATGTGCCCGTAGATGCCGCCGTTTTTGAAGACTCCGTAGCTCGTGCAAATCGAAAGCGTGTCGCGCCGGGCCAGGTCCGCTGATGTTGGCGCCGCACAACCCGCGAGTAGCGTAGCGATGCCAGCCGCATAAAAGGCGATGTTCACGGTGTTGCTCCCTTTGGTGTTAGACCACAGCAGAGAGTCTACATGTCGCAGGGTACGGGTGTTGCGCCGTTGGCCCAGGCGGCGATGGTGCCCGCGATGCGGCTGGCGCTCTTGTGGGTGGCCAGGCTCAGGCGCGTGCCGGTGCCTTCGGGGGCAAGCTCGGCCACGTACAGAGTGCTAACCCCGAAGGTGACCTTTATTGTGCTGGTGATCCGCGCGGTGCGGCTATCGGCAAACCAGTCCGCAGTGGTGTCCAAGTAGGCCGGAAAGCAGTTGCGCGACGCCAGTACGATGCGCCGATAAACCACGTCGGGTGCGGCCTGGAGCTGCAGCACGCTGGCGTCGCCGTACCCGCCCTGGGTTTCCTGCGGCGAATAGCCGACGCAGCCAGCCAGGGCTCCGGCAAATAGCATGGCGATGATGGACCTCATGGCGGGCCTTTGCAGCGAGTTCGGATGTACTGCCCCTCAGAACAGGCTGTCATTGTCCGCCCAAACTGTCGAGGATAGGAAATTCAACCGTCTGAGCCCGAATATCGCACCGGCGGCCATCCCCAAAACCCGCACTTCACCATGACAGTTGGCGCTGTTGGGGTTGAGGTGGACTTCTACCTGGACGTGATGCGCAAGTCACCGAGCCGGCTGGAGATGATGAGTGCGCGTTACGTCGTGGGCTGCGACGGCGCGCGCAGCAACGAGCGCAAGGCGATAGGCCAGCAGATGGTGGGCGACTCGGCCAACCAGATCATTGTGGTGGCGCAGGTTGACAGTCCAGGTCCGTTTGCCGTTGGGGCGAAGGTCGGAGCCTTGGGCAAGCTCAGTGATTCGGCCTCAGGCA
>JAYUQJ010000563.1:0-19794 GCA_043756825.1 Betaproteobacteria bacterium
ACCGCAGCCATGCCCAGTGGCATGGCGAGGATTTGCAACGCCGCCACAGCGGCAAATCCACGGTTTTATGTCGCGAATAGCGTTGAACACTGCACTAGCAGCGATGCCGCGCGTCAGTTGCTGCTGTATTTCTCGGCCCGGAAGTCGTCGTGGCAGGCCTTGCAGCTGCCGCCTACCGCGCCCACGGCGGCCTTGATCGCGTCCAGGTTGCCGCTCTTGGCGGCCGCGTCGAGCTTGACCACTTCGGCCTGCATCTTCTCGCCGGCGGACTTGAACTTGGCCGACTCCTTCCAGATCTCGGGCTTGGCACGGTTGGGCAGGCCCTTGTCGGTGCCCTCGGCAAAGGCGGTGAAAGGCAGCTTGGCCATTTCCGAGACGATCACCGCATTGTCAGCGGCTGCCTTGGCGTCGAAGGGCGCACGCCCTGCCGCCATCGCGCCGATGCGGCCGAAGTGGGCGGCCATCACGGTGTAGGCCGCCTGGCGATACTTGATGGCGTCTTCGGGCTTCTGGAACTGGGCCGCTGCAGGCAGGCTGGCCAACGCGCCCAGCGTTGCAGTGACGGTGACAAGCAAGCGTTTCATTCGATTCTCCAACAGGGGTGACTGACGTCCTCGGGGAGCCACCGGGGCGGCTGCCAGTTTACGGGGGCAGCAGGGACTTTGTTTCTGCATCCCGACCCCGGCGAAACCCTTGCTTCGCAGCCCGTGCTTGATGGGCTATCGTTATCCGCAAGATCGACCACACGCCCAGTGCGCCGCGCCATGCCCACCAATGCCAGCCTTCAGCCCGTGCGGGTCTGGGACCTGCCCACCCGGGTTTTCCATTGGCTGCTGGCGCTGTGTGTCATCGGTCTCGTCGTCACCGGCAAGTTGGGCGGCAACGCGCTGTTCTGGCATATGCGCCTGGGCATGCTGGTGTTCACGTTGCTGGCCTTCCGCCTGGTGTGGGGCCTGGTGGGCGGGCGCTGGTCGCGCTTTGCCAGCTTCGTGTATGCCCCGGCCACCTTGCAGCGCTACCTGCGCGGCAAGGCGCGGCCCAGCGAGCATCTTGACGTGGGCCACAACCCGCTCGGCGCCGGGTCGGTCTTCGCCCTGCTGGCGGTGCTGATGGCGCAGGTGGCCACCGGCCTGCTGGCCGATGACGAGATCGCCACCACCGGACCGCTCAACCGTTATGTGGCCAGTGCCACCGGGCTGCTGGCCACCGGCTGGCACAAAGGCTATGGCCAATGGCTGCTGCTGGCGCTGGTGGCCTTGCACCTGGCGGCGATTGGCCACTACCGCTGGCGCGGCCAGAACCTGGTCATGCCGATGATCACCGGCGACAAGGCCCTGTCCGCCGATGTGCCCGCCACGCGTGACACTGCGGCCACCCGTCTGGGGGCATTGGCGGTGCTGGTGGCCTGCGTGGCCGCTGCCGTCTGGATCTGGCGGCAAGGAAGTTAGACTGCGGCGTCGATTGCCCGCTTCGCTGAATGCCCGCCCCTGATATCCGATTGCAAGCGCCCGATTCACCGGCGCTGCTCGATGACACCCGTGAGCTGTTCAAGGAATATGCCCAGGCCCTGGGTATCGACCTGTGCTTTCAGCATTTCGACGCCGAACTGGCCGGCCTGCCGGGCGACTATGCGCTGCCGCAGGGCGCGCTCTTGCTGGCCTTTGTGGACGGTGAGCTGGCGGGCTGTGGCGGCTTTCGGCCGCTGCCGGATGTGGACTATGCCAACGCCTGCGAGATGAAGCGCCTGTATGTGCGCCGGGCCTTCCGGCGTTTTGGCCTGGGCCGGCTGCTGGCGCAGGCGCTGATCGACGCGGCGGCGCAGGCCGGCTACTCTGCGATGCTGCTCGACACCCTGGACGACATGGAGGCCGCGCGCGGCCTCTACGAGACCCTGGGCTTTGTCGAGGTGCCGCCCTATTACTTCAACCCCATCCCCGGCGCGCATTACCTGAAGGTGGCACTGGCGTGAGCACCGCATGACCCCGGCTCCGGCGGCCGGCCCTGATGCACCGATCGAACTCGATGCGGGCCCGATGCGCCTGGCCTTGCGGCCCGACCTGGGGGGCTGCGTGGCGGGTCTCTGGCATGGCGATCTGCCGGTGCTGGTCAGCGCCGACCCCGCCGCGCTGGTGTCGGCCTGGCCCTCGGGCTGCTTTGTGCTGGCACCCTACAGCAACCGCCTGGGTGGCAGCCAGTTCGAATGGCTTGGACAGCGCTACAGCGTGGCCCGCAACAATTCGCGCAGTGTCCACGCCATGCACGGCGCAGCCTGGGCCGCAGCCTGGCAGGTGCGCTCGGCCAGCCGCAACCAGGCCGAACTGGAGTACCTGCACCGGCCGGATGCGCACTGGCCGTTTGCCTTCAGCCTGCGCCAGCATTTCAGCCTGTCGAGCGGCGGCCTGCGCATGCAGCTGCAACTGCGCAGCACCGACGCCCGCAGCCAACCCGCCGGCCTGGGCTGGCACCCTTACTTCCCGAAGCGCTTGCAGAGTCATCTCACGGCGGCGGTCACCGGCCGCTGGCAGCCCGAGCCCGGCGGTGAGTTGCCGACCCACCGGCGGGCACAAGACGGCCTGGATGCGGACGTGGCTGCGCTGGACGTCGACCATTGCTACGACGGCTGGGCCGGGGTGGCACAGCTGCGCGATGAATGCCTGGCCATCACGCTGCGCTCGTCCCTGCCCTGCCTGGTGGTGTACACGCCACCGGAGCGGGCATTCTTTTGCGTCGAGCCGGTCAGCCATGTCAACAATGCCTTGAACCTGGACGATCCGGCCGCGCTGGGTGTGCACGCGCTGGCGCCCGGCCAGGCCCTGACCGCCGACTTCAGCCTGGATGTCGTGCCCATTCGTCCACACACCACTCCATGACCCTCGAGTTCACCGCCTTGCCGCTTGAGCCCGCGCTGTTGGGCGAATCGCCGCTGTGGCATCCCGATGAGCAAGTGCTTTACTGGGTGGACATCCCCGGCCATGCGCTGCACCGGTGGCAACCGGTGCCGGGCCGGCACAGCCGTTGGGCCCTGCCGAGCGAGCCAGGCTGCTGCGCGCCCCTGCAGGGCGGTGGCCTGCTGCTGGCCATGCGCGACGGGATCTGGCGCTTCGACACCCGCAATGGCCAGCGCCAACGCATTGCCGAGCCGCCCTACGACCCGGCCGGGCAGCGCTTCAATGACGGCAAGGCCGATGCCCAGGGCCGATTCTGGGTCGGCAGCATCGACGACCAGCGTCGGCCCCGGGCCGCGCTGTATTGCCTGGCAGGCGGCGTGCTGTCGCAGCGCGCCGACGCCATCACCGTGAGCAACGGCCTGGCCTTCAGTCCGGACGGCCGTACCCTGATGTGGGCCGACACCAAGGCCCACGCGGTGTATGCCTTCGATCTCGACCCGGCCGATGGCGCCTTGTCGCGCCGCCGCACGTTTGCCCAGTTTGCGCCGCGTGGCGAGCAGCAGGCGCTGGCCGACTACGGCGGCCGACCCGACGGCGCGGCGATGGATGCCGAAGGCGCGTACTGGGTGGCCATGTTCGAGGGCCAGCGCCTTTTGCGCCTGGCGCCAGACGGCCGGCAGCTCGACGAGCTGCGCCTGCCTGTGCGCTGCCCCACCATGCCTTGTTTTGGCGGGCCAGACCTCAAGACGCTCTACATCACCACTGCACGCGAGAAGCGCCCGGCCGCTGAACTGGCGGCCCAGCCTCTGGCCGGCTGCGTGCTGCAGCTGCGGGTGGCAGTGCCTGGCCTGCCGGCCAACCTGGTAGCGCTGTAGCCGGCCGGGCGGCGACGGGCTCAAGGCCGGCCGGTGGCCAAGGCGCGGGGCGCCAGCCGGCGCGTCTGGCCCACTGCCTGCACGAAGAAGGCGTCATCGCCCAGCCCGGCGGCAGTGCGCGCGCGGGCCAGGTCCTTGGGCGGCTGGTCCAGCGCCTCGTCGGTCAGCTCAAAGGTGCCCCAGTGCAGGCCCATCGACTGGCGGGCGCCCAGATCGAGGTGGATCTGCACCGATTCGGCCGGGTCTACATGCTGGTGGGCCATGAACCAGCGAGGCGCATAGGCGCCTATCGGTATCAGCGCCAGATCGAAATCGCTGCCGCCCGGCCTGCCGCGCAGGCGTCGGCGCAGATCTGCAAAATCGCGTGAGTAGCCAGTGTCGCCCGAGAAATACCAGTGCCGGCCGGGTGAGAACACCGCAAAGCCTCCCCACAGGGTGTGCATGCGGTCGTGCAGCCCCCGGCCCGACCAGTGCTGCACCGGTGCCAGCAGGATCTCGGTGTCGCCCAGCCGGTGGCTTTGCCACCAGTCGAGTTCGATGGCGTGGGTGATGCCATGCTCGGCCAGCCAGGCCTTCAGCCCCAGGGGAACGATGAACAAGGGCGGTCCGCCAACTTGTTGGTTGAGCGACATCACGCTGGGCGCATCGAGGTGGTCGTAGTGGTTGTGCGACACCAAGACCAGGTGGATATGCGGCAATTGCGGCAGGGCCAGCCCGGGCGGCTGCGCCCGCCTCGGGCCGACGAAGGACAGCGGAGAGGCCCGGTCCGAGAAGATGGGGTCCGTCAACACGTTCAAGCCACCGGCTTGCACCAAGGCGGTGGCGTGGCCTATCCAGGTGACCGCAGGCTGCATCGCCGCACCCGCCGCGCCATTGGCCTGGACGAATTGCAGGTCCGGGATGCGCGCCGGTGTCGGCTGCTCCGGCGCGGTGGGCAGGCCGGCGCGCCAGGCCTGCCAGCGCCAGCGCAGCAGATCGAGCAGGCTCTTGGGCTCGAAGGCGAGGTAGTTGTTCTGGAAACCGCCCGGCCGGTGGTGCGGCCGGCTGGCGTCGCCGGGGCGATCGACATGGGTGCAGGCGGTGGCAAGGCCGGCCAGCAGGAGGGTCACCAGCTGGCGGGTGGGAGGGTTCATGCGCCGTTGCCGATCAGATGCTGAGACTGGTGCGGGCGTTGGGTCAAGACGACATGCATGCGGCGCCGGTGCATCCAGCTGGGTCAAATGAGCGGGTTTCCACGTATACTTCTGCGGTTTGCCGCAACCGGGCTGTCAAGCCAGCAATCCATGAATGTACGGCCTGTGCCCCATGCCGGCTCGTCTTCAAGCTGGGATGACCGCGCAAGTGATGGTGAGCCTGCCTTCAAGCGGCTGAGCCGCGAAGAGGCGGCCGCCTTGAAGGCCCGCGAGTCGTCGGTGTCGCCCTGGCGGGTGGTCGCCGTGCAAGCGGCGGTGGGGGGTGTGGCCGCCTTGATCGGGTGGTTGCTCAGCCGCCAAGCGGAGGTGGGGTGGTCGTTGCTGTATGGCGCGGCCACCGTGGTGGTGCCGGGCGCCTTGATGGCGCGCGGCATGACCAGCCGGCTCAGCAGCATGACGCCCGGCGCATCGGCCGTCAGCTTCATGTTGTGGGAGATGGTGAAAATAGGTGTTTCGCTGGCGATGTTGGTGGTCGCCGGCGAGATCGTGCAGCCGCTGTCCTGGCCGGCCTTGTTGGTGGGGCTGGTGGTCTGCATCAAGGTCTACTGGGTAGCGCTGCTGTGGCGCCGCCGTGCGAATTGACGACAAGACGGGACTGGAAAACACAATATGGCAGCCGCTGAAACAGCCGCAGGGCCCGCCGCCGAAGGTGGGCCGAGCGCCAGTGAATACATCATTCACCACCTGACGCACCTGCAGAACCGCAAGCAGACCGATATCGTTGATTTTGGGGTCTTCAACCTCGACAGCATTTTCTTCGCCGTGCTCCTGGGCATCGTCGGCAGTTTCTTTTTGTGGCGCGCCGCCAGGGCGGCCACGTCGGGCGTGCCGGGCCGCTTCCAGGCGGCCGTGGAGATCCTGGTCGAGATGGTCGACAGTCAGGCCAAGGGCATCGTGCACAACGCCAAGAGCCGCAAGCTGGTGGCTCCGTTGGCGCTGACCGTGTTCATCTGGATCTTCCTGATGAATTCGATGGACTTCCTGCCAGTCGACCTGCTGCCCCGGGTGGCAGAGAGTTTCGGCATCCACTACCTGCGCGTGGTGCCCACCGCCGACCTGTCGGTGACCATGGGCCTGTCGCTGTCGGTGTTGATCATCTGCGTGGTCTACAACATCAAGATCAAGGGCTTTGGCGGTTGGGTGCATGAGCTGTTTGCCGCGCCGTTTGGCGACAAGGTGTTTCTCTACCCGATCAACTTCCTGATGCAGATGATCGAGTTTGCGGCCAAGACCGTCTCGCACGGCATGCGGCTGTTCGGCAATATGTACGCCGGTGAGTTGATCTTCATGTTGATTGCTTTGATGGGCGGGGCCTTTGCTTTCACCGGCACCGGCATCGGCCTGTTCATTGGCCACATCGTGGCTGGCACGGTGTGGTCGATCTTCCACATCCTGATCGTGGCCCTGCAGGCCTTCGTGTTCATGATGCTGACCCTGGTCTACCTGGGGCAAGCGCACGACGCGCATTGAGCCCCGGCTCGGTCGCAACAGCGGGTCGCACCGGCCCTTGGTTTTCTCTGTAGTCTTTTTCTCTCGCAACGATCTTTTCTAACTAGGAGTCATCATGGAAGTCATCAGCTTTGTCGCTCTCGCCGCTGGTCTGATCATTGGTCTGGGCGCCGTCGGCGCTTGTATCGGCATCGGCATCATGGGCAGCAAGTACCTCGAAGCCGCCGCCCGCCAGCCCGAATTGATGGGCGAACTGCAGACCAAGATGTTCTTGCTGGCCGGCCTGATCGACGCGGCCTTCATCATCGGCACGGGCATTGCGCTGTGGTTTGCCACCGCCAACCCCTTCATCGGCCAGATCGCCCGCGCGGTGGCTGCTGCCGCCGGCAAGTAAGCCCTCCGGCTGCTGCTGTCTGACTCCTGGGTGTGATGGGGGCGCGCTGTACTGCGCTGCCGCCACCACCCGTCCCGTCACCGTGATTGAGGCAACAAAGTGAGCATCAACGGTACCCTGATCGCCCAGATGATCGTGTTCCTGATCCTGGTCTGGTTCACGATGAAATTTGTCTGGCCGCCGATCACCGCCGCGCTCGACGAGCGCGCGAAGAAGATCGCCGACGGCCTGTCTGCCGCCGACAAGGCCAAGGCCGATCTGGCGCAAGCCAACCAGCGTGTCGAGCAGCAACTGGCTGCCGCCCGCACCGACGCTGCAAAGCGTCTGGCCGATGCAGAGCGCCTGGCCCAGCAACTGATCGAGGAAGCCAAGGGTCGGGCAACGGACGAAGGCAGCAAGATCATTGCCGCCGCCAAGGCCGAGGCCGAGCAGGAAGCCGTCAAGGCGCGCGAAGTGCTGCGCGAGCAGGTGGCGGGCCTGGCTGTCAAGGGCGCCGAGGCCATCCTGCGCCGCGAGGTCAATGCCGGCGTGCACGCCGAGCTGCTGGGCCGCCTGAAGGCGGAACTCTGATCATGGCGGAGCTTGCCACCATCGCGCGCCCCTATGCCGAGGCCTTGTACAAGGCTTCGGCAGGCCAGGGCGCCAGCCTGACCAGCCAGCTCGATGCCTTGGCCGCTGTTGCCAGCAACGAGCAGCTGCGCCAGTTTGCCGACAGCCCCAAGACCTTGGGCTCGCAGGTCATGGAGGTGGTCACCGGCGCGGCCGGGCAGGCCCTGGACAGCAAGGTCGGCAACCTGCTGGGGGCGGTTATCGACAACGGCCGGCTGGCGGCCCTGCCCGAGATCGCGCTGCAGTTCAAGGCCCTGGTCAATGCCCAGTCGGGCACCTCTGACGCCACGGTCTTCAGCGCCTTCGCGATCGACGAGACCGCACTGGCCGAGGTGGTGACCGCTCTCGAGCGGCGCTTCGGTCGCAAGCTCAACGCCCGGGTCGTGATCGACGCCGAACTCATTGGTGGCATCCGTGTGGTGGTGGGCGATGAAGTGCTCGACACCTCGGTCAAGGCCCGCCTCGAACAAATGAAGGTTGCGCTGACGGCGTGATCGCGGGCGGGCCACGGGCCCGCCGCGACGCACCGGCAGCCGACCCAAGGAGAAAGCAATGCAACTCAATCCCGCAGAGATTTCCGAACTCATCAAGAGCCGCATCGAGGGTCTTGGCGCGTCGGCCGACATCAAGAACCAGGGCACCGTGGTGTCCGTCACCGACGGCATCGTGCGCGTGCACGGCCTGTCCGAGGTGATGGCCGGTGAAATGCTGGAATTTCCGCCGACGCCCGGCGGCCAGCCCACCTACGGCCTGGCGCTCAATCTGGAGCGTGACTCGGTCGGCTCGGTGATCCTGGGTGAGTACGAGCACATCTCCGAAGGCGATGTGGTCAAGTGCACCGGTCGCATCCTTGAAGTGCCGGTCGGCCCCGAGCTGATCGGCCGGGTGGTCAATGCGCTGGGCGCACCGATCGACGGCAAGGGCCCGATCAACGCCAAGATGACCGACGTGATCGAGAAGGTCGCGCCGGGCGTGATCGCGCGCCAGAGCGTGAGCCAGCCGGTGCAGACCGGTTTGAAGTCGATCGACTCGATGGTGCCGGTCGGGCGGGGTCAGCGCGAGCTCATCATCGGCGACCGCCAGACCGGCAAGACCGCAGTGGCGATCGACGCGATCATCAACCAGAAGGGTCAGAACATGACCTGCGTCTACGTTGCGATCGGCCAGAAGGCCTCGTCGGTCAAGAACGTGGTGCGCGCACTCGAGGCCAACGGTGCGATGGACTACACCATCGTGGTGGCGGCCACCGCGTCCGAATCGGCGGCAATGCAGTATGTGTCGGCCTACTCGGGTTGCACCATGGGCGAGTATTTCCGTGACCGCGGCCAGGACGCCCTGATCGTCTACGACGACCTGTCCAAGCAGGCCGTGGCCTATCGCCAGGTGTCCTTGTTGCTGCGTCGTCCGCCGGGCCGTGAGGCCTTCCCAGGCGACGTGTTCTATCTGCACAGCCGCCTGCTGGAGCGCGCCGCCCGCGTCAATGCCGACTATGTCGAGAAGTTCACCAAGGGTGAAGTCAAGGGGCGCACCGGCTCGTTGACCGCGCTGCCGATCATCGAGACCCAGGCCGGCGACGTGTCGGCCTTCGTGCCCACCAATGTGATCTCGATCACCGACGGCCAGATCTTCCTGGAAACCTCGCTGTTCAATAGCGGTATCCGCCCCGCCATCAACGCCGGTATCTCGGTGTCGCGGGTTGGCGGTGCGGCCCAGACCAAGCTGATCAAGGGCCTGTCCGGCGGCATCCGTACCGACCTGGCCCAGTACCGTGAGCTGGCCGCGTTCGCGCAGTTCGCGTCCGACCTGGACGAGGCCACCCGCAAGCAGCTGGACCGCGGTGCCCGCGTGACCGAGCTGCTCAAGCAGGCCCAGTACTCGCCGCAGCCGATCAGCCTGATGGGCGCGACGCTGTTCGCGGTCAACAAGGGCTTCATGGACAACGTCGAGGTCAAAAAGATCCTGGCCTTCGAGCATGGCCTGCACCAGTACTTGAAGAGCAGCCATGCCGCGCTGCTGGCCAAGCTGGAGAACGACAAGGCCATGGACAAGGGCGCCGAAGAAGAGATGACGGCCGCGATCACCGCGTTCAAGAAGTCTTTTGCTTGAAATGACAACCCCCACGCTCGCTTTGCTCGCTGCCCCCCGAGGGGGCCCGGGCCGGCTTGGGGCGGCCCGGCGCCGGCCCGTCCCGCTGAATCAGAAGGAGCCCCGTCATGGCGGTCGGTAAAGAGATACGCGGCAAGATCAAGAGCTTCGAGAACACGAAGAAGATCACCAAGGCGATGGAAATGGTCTCGGCGGCCAAGATGCGCCGGGCCCAGGACCGCATGCGTGCGGCTCGGCCCTACGCCGACAAGATCCGCAACATCACGGCCAACCTGTCGCAGGCCAACCCCGAGTACCACAGCGCCTATATGCGCAAGGGTCGAGATGGGGAAACCCGGTCCAAGGTCAGCGGCTTCATCGTCGTCACCGCCGACAAGGGGCTTTGCGGCGGCCTGAACACCAACATCTTGCGCGCAGTCACCAACAAGCTGCGCGAGGTTCAGACCGCTGGTGGCAATTCGCAGGCGGTGGCGATCGGCAACAAGGGTTTCGGTTTCCTGACCCGCATCGGCGCCAAGGTGGTCAGCCACGCCACGCAACTGGGCGACGCCCCGACGCTGGACAAGCTGATCGGCCCGGTCAAGGTGATGCTGGATGACTTTGTGGCCGGCAAAGTGGACGTGGTCTACCTCTGCTATACCCGCTTCATCAACACCATGACGCAGGAGCCGGTGATCGAGCAACTGCTGCCGCTGACCGCCAGCCGTCTCGAGCAGACCGTGGCCGAGAAGGCCCAGTACGGCTGGGACTACATCTACGAGCCCGATGCGGCCTCAGTGATCGAAGAGCTGTTGACCCGCTACATCGAAGCGCTGGTGTTCACGGCGGTGGCCGAGAACGCGGCGTCCGAGCAGTCGGCCCGCATGGTGGCCATGAAGGCCGCGACCGAAAACGCCGGCACCCTGATCGCCGACCTGAAGCTGGTCTACAACAAGACCCGGCAGGCCGCGATCACGACCGAGCTTTCAGAAATCGTGAGCGGTGCGGCAGCCATCAGTGGCTGACGCAACGTTCACGATTCGGTGAAGGCTAAATGCGCGCAGCGAAAGTTAAGTGAGCGAAGCGAACGGCCGGAACCAAAATGTCAGCGGCGCGGCCGCCATCAGCGGCTGAGCTGGCCGCCCACAACGAATTCAAGTTTTTGAGGATCAAGAAAATGGCCAATATGCAAGGCACCCAGGCACTCGGCAAGATCGTTCAGTGCATCGGCGCAGTGGTGGACGTGGAGTTCCCGCGCGACAGCATGCCCCGCGTCTATGACGCGCTCAAGCTGGCCGGCTCGGCGCTGACACTTGAAGTGCAACAACAGCTGGGCGACGGCGTGGTGCGCACCATTGCGCTGGGTTCCAGCGACGGCCTGCGCCGCGGTTTGATGGTCAGCAACACCGGGGCGGCCATTACCGTGCCGGTGGGCAAGGCCACGCTGGGCCGCATCATGGACGTGCTGGGCTCGCCGATCGACGAGCGCGGTCCGGTCGACCAGACCCTGACCGCCGCCATCCACCGCAAGGCCCCCAGCTATGACGAGCTGAGCCCGTCGCAAGAGTTGCTGGAAACCGGCATCAAGGTGATCGACTTGATCTGCCCGTTCGCCAAGGGCGGCAAGGTGGGCCTGTTTGGCGGCGCCGGAGTGGGCAAGACCGTGAACATGATGGAGCTGATCAACAACATCGCCAAGGCGCACAGCGGCCTGTCGGTGTTTGCCGGCGTGGGTGAGCGCACTCGCGAGGGCAATGACTTCTATCACGAGATGGCCGAGTCTGGCGTGGTCAACCTCGAGAACCTGGGCGAGAGCAAGGTGGCGATGGTCTACGGCCAGATGAACGAGCCCCCGGGCAACCGGCTGCGCGTGGCGCTGACCGGCCTGACGATCGCCGAGTCCTTCCGGGACGAAGGCAAGGACGTGCTGTTCTTCGTTGACAACATCTACCGCTACACGCTGGCCGGTACCGAGGTGTCGGCACTGCTGGGCCGCATGCCGTCGGCCGTGGGCTACCAGCCGACGTTGGCCGAGGAAATGGGCCGTCTGCAAGAGCGCATCACCTCGACCAAGGTCGGCTCGATCACCTCGATCCAGGCCGTGTACGTGCCGGCGGATGACCTGACCGACCCGTCGCCCGCCACCACCTTTGCCCACCTGGACGCCACCGTGGTGTTGTCGCGCGATATCGCTTCGCTGGGCATCTACCCGGCGGTCGACCCGCTCGACAGCAACAGCCGCCAGGTCGACCCGAACGTGGTGGGTGAAGAGCACTACAGCACCACCCGCGCGGTGCAGTCCACGCTGCAGCGCTACAAAGAGTTGCGCGACATCATCGCCATCCTGGGCATGGACGAGTTGAGCCCGGAAGACAAGCTGGCGGTGGCGCGCGCGCGCAAGATCCAGCGCTTCCTGTCGCAGCCTTTCCACGTGGCCGAGGTGTTCACCGGCTCGCCGGGCAAGTACGTGCCGCTGAAGGAAACCATCCGTGGCTTCAAGATGATCGTGGCGGGTGAATGCGATCACCTGCCGGAGCAGGCGTTCTACATGGTCGGCACAATCGACGAAGCCTTCGAGAAAGCTAAGAAGATTCAATAAGCGGCGCTTTCGGGCCGGGGCCGTCGTTGCCCTGCTCGCCGCACGGGAGTGCGGCTGTGCGGGGCGCCTAGGCCGCGACCCGAACGCTTGCTTCTTGAACCTTCTTGTATGCGTTGAAAGAGACTGAGCATGGCCACCATTCACGTTGACGTCGTATCCGCCGAAGAAAACATCTTCTCCGGCGAGGCCAAGTTCGTCGCGCTGCCGGGCGAGAACGGCGAGCTGGGCATCCTGCCCCGCCACACGCCGCTGATCACCCGCGTCAAGCCGGGCGCGGTGCGCATCCAGCCGGCAGATGGCGGTGAAGAGGTGTTTGTCTTTGTCGCCGGCGGCATTCTTGAAGTGCAGCCGGGCAAGGTCACCGTGCTGGCCGACACCGCCATCCGCGGCCACGACCTGGACGAGGCCAAGGCCAATGAGGCCAAGCGGCTGGCCGAAGAGGCAATGCGCAATGCCAAGAGCGACATCGACCTGGCCAAGGCCCAGGGCGAGTTCGCGATGATGGCCGCGCAGATCGCTGCCATCGCCAAGCTGCGCAAGCGCTGAGTCCGCGCGTGGGCCGCCGGCAGGCGGCGAACGGCTGATCAAGGCTCTGTCCGCACGCTGGCGGGCAAGCTCCTGGATACGCGCGCTGGCAGTCGCCGGGCGACGAGTGTCTGGCGCATACCCTGTTGTCTGACGCCTGCCTGGTTGCAGGCGGTCTCTCTGGTGTGCCGCCCCAGGCCGCCAGACAAGCGCTATAAACGCCCTGCGCAGCACGGTGCAGGAGGCATGGGACATGGGCAAAGGCAAGAAGGCGGCAGGGGCCGAGGCTGCCGGTCAGCGGGCCGTGCGCGAGGCCGGCGACCAGCGGCTGAGCAAGGCCGACTACCAGGCGCAGCTGGCACCGCTGGAGCTGGAGCTCAACAACCTGGCACGCTGGCTGCAGCACAGCCAGCGCCGGCTGGTGGTGGTGTTCGAAGGCCGCGACACCGCCGGCAAGGGCGGCGTGATCGCGGCGATTGCCGACACCCTCAACCCGCGCCAATGCCGGGTGCTGGCGCTGCCCAGGCCGAGCGAGCGCGAGCTGGCGCAGTGGTATTTCCAGCGCTATGTGCCGCACTTGCCGGCGGCCGGCGAGATGCTGCTGATGGACCGCAGCTGGTACAACCGCGCCGGCGTCGAGCGGGTGATGGGCTATTGCAGCGAGGCCCAGGCAGAAGCCTTCCTCAAGGCAGTGCCGGTGTTCGAGCAGCTGCTGCTGGATGACGGCATCCTGCTGTGCAAGTACTGGCTGACGGTGGACCAGGCCGAGCAGGAGGCGCGTTTTGCCGAGCGCCTGGAAGACCCGCTGAAGCGCTGGAAGCTGTCGCCTATCGACCTGGAGGCGCGCCAGCAATACGCTGCCTACGGCCAGGCCCGCGACGCCATGCTCAAGGCCACCCATACGCCGCAGGCGCCGTGGACGCTGGTGGATTTCAATGACCAGCGGCGCGGCCGCATCGCGCTGATCCGACACTTGCTGGCCCACCTGCCGGACACCCTTGTGGGGCCCGAGCCGCTGGCGCTGCCGCCGCTGGGCCAGGCACCGATGAGCGAAGTGCTGCGCGGGCGTTTCAAGCCGATCTGAGCGGCGGATGCCGGCTGCGCTGCCTTGCTACAGCAAGGTGGCGCGGTCGGACAGCTCGTTGGGGTTGGCCTGGCCCTGCGCCAGCGCAAAGTGCAGCACCAGCTTGGCGTTCAGCGCATCGATGGCCTGGTTCAAACCGTCCTCGTAGCGCCCGGCCTGGAAGGCCTGTCGCATTGGTGCGATCAGCGCTTGCCACTCGGCCTGCGGCACCCGGCGGTTCAGGCCCCGGTCGGCCACGATCTCGATGGCATGCTCGGCCAGCAGCAGGTAGATCAGCACGCCATTGTTGTGCTCGGTGTCCCAGACACGCAGCTTGCCGAACAGCGTGATGGCGCGGTCGCGTGCGCTCAGGCCCTGGCGCAGATAGGACAGCGGCAAGCCGGCCTCGACACACAAGCGGATCTCGCCACTGTGCCGGCCCTCGCTGCCGGCCACGCGGGCCTGCAGGCGGTCCAGCGCGGCCGCCGGCAGCACGCGCCGGGTGTCGCGCTCGTCCCAGAGGCGGTGCTGGATCAGTCGTTTGAGTCGGTTCATCACCAGTCTCCCGACGCGCCACCGCCGCCGAAATCGCCGCCGCCGCCCGAACTGAAACCACCCCCACCCCCGCCCCCGCCGCCGCGGCCACCGCCGCCGCCCCAGATGACCGGTGGAATGCCGCCAAAGCCACCGCGGCCGCGCCCGGAGGCGCCACCCACGCCCAGCAAGCCCACCAGAACCAATGCCACCAGGCCGGCACCGCCGGCCAGCAGCAGGCTGGTGCTGAGCCACCAGGCCAGCGCACCAGCACCGCCGGCGGTGGCCACCGAGCCCAGCTTGCGGCCCATGACGCTGGTGAGCACCCCCCCGACCACCGGCACGCCGACGAAGAAGAACATGGCCAGAAGCTCCCAGTCAAATCCCTGGCTGGCGCCGCCAGCGCCGGGCTGCCGGGCGGGTGCGGGCAAGGCCTCGCCGCGGATACGGGCCATCAGTGCGTCCGCGCCGGCGCTCAGCCCCGCAGCCACTTCGCCGCGCTTGAAGGCCGGTGAAATGTGCTGGCTGATGATCTGGCGCGCGGCCAGGTCGGGCACCGCGCCCTCCAGGGCCTTGGCCACCTCGATGCGCAGCTTGCGGTCGTCGCGAGCGGCCACCAGCAGCACCCCGTCGCCTACCTCGCGGCGGCCGATCTTCCAGCTGTCTGCCACCCGCTGGGCATAGCTTGCGATGTCCTCGGGCTGGGTACTGGCAATCAGCAGCACCACGATCTGCGGGCCGGCCTCGGCCTCGAAGGCGGCGAGCTTCTGCTCCAGGGCATCACGTTCGGCGGGTTTCAGCCAGCCGATGGTGTCGACCACCCGGGCCTGGAGCGGCGGCACCGCCTGCACGTCCTGGGCACTGGCGCCCACCGCCAGCATCAGCAGCCACAGGCCGAGCAGCCAGACGCCAAGCCCGGCCACAGGCCCGTGCTGCCATCGCAGCGCCGCCCTGCGCAGCCCGGGGTGCACCATGCTCAATGGCTCACTTGGAGGCCGGCTTGTCGAAGCTCACCGCCGGCGGTGCGCTGATCGCGGCCTCGTTGGTCACCGTGAAGCCGGGCTTGACGGCATAACTGAACATCATCGCCGTCAGGTTGGTAGGAAAGCTGCGGGTCAGCACGTTGTACTGCTGCACGTTCTTGATGTAGCGATTGCGCGCCACGGTGATGCGGTTCTCGGTGCCTTCGAGCTGCACCCGCAGGTCCTGGAACGCGGCATTGGCCTTCAGGTTGGGGTATTGCTCGCTGACCACCATCAGGCGGCTGAGCGCGCCGGTGAGTTGGCCTTGCGCCTCCTGGAATTTCTGGAAGGCGGCCGGGTCATTGATCAGCGCCGGCGTGGCCTGGATGCTGGTGGCGCTGGCCCGCGCCTGGATCACCTTGGTCAAAGTCTCTTGTTCGAAGTTGGCCTCGCCCTTGACGGTGGCCACGATGTTGGGGATCAGGTCGCTGCGGCGCTGGTACTGGTTGAGTACCTCGGCCCAGCCGCTCTTGACCTCTTCATCCAGGCGCTGGAAGTCGTTGTAGCCGCAGCCGCTGAGCAGCAGGCTGGTGCCAAGCACCAGGGCGGTGGCAGAAAGGCGATGAACGGACATCAGGGGTGCTCCTTGAGATGAACTGCGGTAGTCAGTACAGCAGGCGCTTAGTTGAGGGGGCAAGGCCGGCTTTCAAGAGAAGGCTTTGCGTGCAGACAGCTTCGAAGCACGCGGCCGTGCATGGTAGCCGCGCCGCCGCCGGCCCGACTACCATGCGCCGGTGCCTGCCGCGCTTAACGCACTCCACGCCGGATTCCGGCCCCCGGCGCCGCCGGCCGCAACCCGGCGCCGGTCGGTGATGGTGGTAGGCGGCGGCGGGCCACTCGGGTCGGCGGTGCTGGAGCAATTGCTGGGCAGCGGCCAATGGATCCGCGTGGCCGTGCTGGACAGCCAGCCCCTGGAAGTGTCGGTGAGCGGCCTGGACGCCTGGCCAGCGACCCTGCTCAACCGTCCGGCTGTCGCCGGTGGACCGAGGCTGGAGGAGGGTCAGGCGATCGCGCCTGACCCCGCGGTGCTGGTGTTCGACCGCCAGCGTTCGCGCCATGGACGCGAGGCGGCGCTGTACCGGCCCGATCCGGCGCAGCTTCCGGCGCTGGCGCTGGGCCTGCTCTTGCAGGCCTGGCTGGGGGGCCAGGCCGGGCTGGTGCTGCCGCTGCCGCTGCCGCGCCTGTGAGCCCTGGGGCCGGCGCCGGGCCGCGCCGATAATCGCGGGATGACCGCAACGCTGCAAAACGACACCTTCCTGCGCGCCTGCCTGCGCCAGCCCACTGCCCACACGCCGATCTGGTTGATGCGGCAGGCCGGCCGTTACCTGCCTGAATACAAGGCCTCGCGGGTGGCGGCGGGCAACAGCTTCATGGGTCTGGCCACCAACCCCCAATTTGCCACCGAGGTGACCTTGCAGCCGCTGGACCGGTATGCGCTGGATGCGGCGATCCTGTTCTCCGACATCCTCACCGTGCCCGATGCGATGGGCCTGGGCCTGAGTTTCGGCGCCGGTGAGGGCCCGCGCTTTGCCCACCCGGTGCGCGACGAGGCGGCCGTGGCCAGGCTGGCGGTGCCCGATCTGGACAAGCTGCGCTATGTCTTCGATGCGGTGGCCTCGATCCGCAAGGCGCTCCAGGGCCGGGTGCCGCTGATCGGCTTCTCGGGCAGCCCCTGGACGCTGGCCTGCTACATGGTCGAAGGCGCCGGCTCGGACGACTACCGCCAGGTCAAGACGATGCTGTATGCCCGGCCCGATTTGCTGCACCGGATCCTGGCTGTCAATGCCGATGCGGTGGCGGCCTACCTGAACGCCCAGATCGACGCGGGCGCCCAGGCGGTGATGATTTTCGATTCCTGGGGCGGCGTGCTGGAACACCGGGCCTTCCACCAGTTCAGCCTGGCCTACACCACCCGGGTGATGGCCCAGTTGCGCTTGCAGCGCGATGGCGTGCGCGTGCCGGCCATCGTCTTCAGCAAGGGCGGCGGCCAGTGGCTGGAGCAGATCGCTGCCATCGGCGCCGATGTGGTGGGGCTGGACTGGACCTGTGATCTGGGCCTGGCCCGCCGTCGGGTGGATGACCGGGTGGCCCTGCAGGGCAATCTGGACCCGATGGCACTGTTTGCCACCCCGGACGCGGTGGCCGCCGAGGCGCGCGCGGTGCTGGACAGCTTCGGCGATGCGCAGCGGCCCGACGGACGCTGGGGCGGACATATTTTCAATCTGGGCCACGGCATCAACCAGCACACACCGACCGAACATGTGCAGGCCCTGGTCGAAACCGTGCATCAGCATTCACGCGCGCGACGGGCCTAGAAGCCTGGCGTCTGAATCTGTTGCCCGGCAAGGTAAGTGAGCACTCAGGGCTTGACTTATCCCCAAAAGGCAAGGTGCGACAAAGTGCTCAGATTAAATGTGCGCTGCAACATCGAGAATTCAGGAAATTCGTGCTAAGTGCTTGATGTAAAACATCTTTCTGCTGCTGCTTCAGGATTGGGCAATCTAGTGCAGAACCCGTTGGATCAAGCACTTAGCGCGATCGCAGGCAGGTTTCCCACAAAGTTATCCACAGAAGCCGGGGACAGCTTGAAAAGTCGTTTTCAATCAGCAACTTAACGCTGCTTCTTGATGTGAAGGCGAAAAAACACGTGCAAAGTGACCCCGGTTTCAATGGCTGAATCGTCTGGCACCATCGTGGTGCAGGTGGCGGTGGAGGCGCCGCAGCACAGCGGCCTGGTGGGCGCGCTGGATTATTCGAGTGAGCGCGTGCTTACGCCAGGCACCTTGTTACGGGTGCCTCTGGGCCAACGGCAGTTGTTGGGCATCGTCTGGCGCGGCGCCGGCAATGCGGCTGCCGGTGCCCACACGCTGCGCCCGGTGGGCGACGTGTTTGAAGGCCTGCCCCCGCTGGCGCCGGCCTGGCTGGCGCTGGTGGACTTTGCCGCCAGCTATTACCAGCGCGGTGTCGGCGAGTTGGCCCTGGCCGTGCTGCCGCCCGAATTGCGCAAGCTCGACGCCGACGGTCTGGCATCGCGCCTGGCCCGCCTGCTTCGCAAGCTCGATGCGCCGCCGGCCAAGGCCGGATCTGTACCGCTGCCTTCACCGGCCACCCCCGAACTCGCCGCCGAGCAGCAAACGGCCCTGGATGCCTTCGACCTCACCCGTGCCCAGCCCCGGCCGGCACCGATGTTGCTGCATGGCGTCACCGGCAGCGGCAAGACCGAGGTCTACCTGCGCGCCACCGCCCGGG
The DNA here is from genome assembly GCA_043756825.1 of Betaproteobacteria bacterium. Lineage (GTDB taxonomy): Bacteria > Pseudomonadota > Gammaproteobacteria > Burkholderiales > Burkholderiaceae_C > Pseudaquabacterium. Next base: position 18,486 of record JAYUQJ010000563.1, read on the forward strand.
TGCTGGCCAGCGGCCGCCAGGCCCTGGTGCTGGTGCCGGAAATCAATCTGACACCGCAGCTGGAGGCGCGCTTTGCCGAGCGCTTCCCCTGCCACCGGCTGGTGGCCATGCACAGCGGCCTGACGCCGGTGCAGCGCCTGCGCCATTGGCTGCAGGCCCATCTGGGCCGGGCCGACATCGTGCTGGGCACCCGCATGTCGGTGTTCGCGCCGCTGCCCCGGCTGGGGCTGATCGTGGTCGACGAAGAGCATGACCCGTCCTACAAGCAGCAGGAGGGCGCGCGCTACTCGGCGCGTGACCTGGCGGTGTACCGCGGCCACCTGGAGCGGGTGCCGGTGATTCTGGGCTCGGCCACGCCGTCGCTGGAGACCTGGCAGCGCTCGCAGCCCGGCGCCCAGCAGCGCTACCAGCGCCTGACCCTGGCCGAGCGGGTGGGCGGCGGCGCGCTGCCGCGGGTGCGGCTGTTCGACATGGGCGTGCTGCCCCGGGTCGGCGGCCAGGCTCCGGTGCTGGCGCCGCCGGTGCTGGACTCCCTGCGCGACCGCTTGGCGCGCGGCGATCAGAGCCTGGTCTTTCTCAACCGGCGCGGCTACGCGCCGGTGCTGCACTGCGCCGATTGCGGCTGGAAGAGCGGCTGTCCGCATTGCAGCGCCTGGCGCGTCTTTCACAAGGGCGAGCGCACGCTGCGCTGCCACCATTGCGGCTTCACCGAGCACGTGCCGCGTGCCTGCCCGGACTGCGGCAATCTCGACATCGCACCGATCGGCCGCGGCACCGAGAAGCTCGAAGAGCTGCTGGCCGAACTGTTGCCTGGCGCCCGCATCGCCCGGCTGGATGCCGACACCGCGCGTGGCAAGGGCCAGCTTGAAAGCCGGCTGGCCGAGGTGCATGCCGGCAATGTGGACGTGCTGGTGGGCACCCAGATGGTGACCAAGGGGCATGATTTCAGGCGCATCACGCTGGTGGTGGCGGTGAACCCCGACAGCGCGCTGTTCGCCAGCGACTTCCGTGCACCCGAGCGCCTGTTCGCGCTGCTGATGCAGGCCGGCGGCCGGGCCGGGCGGGATGCTGTGGCATCGGCCCGCAGCGAGATGTGGGTGCAAACCTGGCATCCCCGGCATCCCTTGTACGCCGCCCTCAAGCGGCATGACTTTGCGGCCTTTGCCGAGGGCCAGCTGGCCGAGCGCCGCGCCGCCGGACTGCCGCCCTACAGCCACCTGGCCCTGCTGCGGGCCGAATCGCGCGACCCGGCGGTTGCGCTGGCCTGGCTGCAGGCAGCCACGGCGCTGGCCCGCAGCCTGCCGGCGGC
>JAYUQJ010000564.1:0-6802 GCA_043756825.1 Betaproteobacteria bacterium
CCGGCACAGCGTGGCATCGAGGACTGATGCGGTGGCCGCTGTCAATCACACACCGACCGAACTGCTCGTCTGCACCACCTGCCGGCCGGTTGGCGCCAGCCGCGACGAAGCCGGTGCGGGTCAGCTGCTTTGGAACGCCCTGCAAGCTGCCGCCACGTCGCCGCTGCCGGGTGTTCGCCTGCGCGGCATCGCCTGCCTGAACAGTTGCAGCCGCGCCTGCACCATTGCGCTGCAGGCTGCCGGCAAGCACAGCTACTGCTTTGGCGACCTGCAGCCCGACGCTGACACCGCCGCGCAGGTGCTGGCCTGCGCGGCCCTGCACGCGGCCAGCGCCGACGGCAACCTGCCCCGCTCGGATCGGCCTGAGAGGCTGCGCAGCGGCATCCTGCTTCGCCTGCCGCCGCTGTGGCCCGCGGATGCAGTCGATATCAACGGCTTGCCAGGCTGAGCCTCAGTGATGGAGCTCACGGCCGCATGGCCCGCGCTGGAAATGATGCGACCCGCAGCCGCAGGTTCTGTTGCTGCGGCTGCGCACCTGGCCGTCGGGTTGGCCGTTGTTGTGGCCTGGGCCTTGGACGCGTTGTTTGGCGAGCCGCCCAACGCATGGCACCCCGTAGCCTGGTTGGGCCGCTTGCTGAGTGCCGTCGGTGCTCGCCTGGTGGCTTGGCCACCGACCGCGGCATTTGCCGGCGGTGCGCTGGCCTGGTTGCTGATCGCCGTTGCGCTCGGCATGTCTGCAGCCTGGGTTCAGCGGCTGCTGGCCCACGCTTCAGGCGCATGGCCCTGGCTGGCCGTGCTGGCCACGGCGCTGCTGCTCAAACCGTGTTTTGCGTGGCGCATGCTGCGCGAAGAGGTGGCGGCGGTAGAAATCGCCCTGGCCGACGGCCTGCAGGCAGGGCGCGCACGTGTCGGCCGGTTAGCCAGCCGCGATGTGAGCCAGCTCGACGCCTACGCAGTGCGCGAAACTGCCATCGAAACACTGGCCGAGAACCTGAACGACTCGCTGGTGGCACCGCTGTTCTGGTATGTGGTGGCGGGCTTGCCCGGCGCGGTGGTCTACCGCTTCGCCAACACCGCCGACGCCATGTGGGGCTACCGCGGCCGCTGGGAATGGGCGGGCAAGTGGGCTGCACATGCCGACGACCTGCTGTCGTGGCTGCCTGCGCGCCTGACGGCGCTATTGCTGGCACCGCGCTGGGTGCTGGGTGCCTACCCGCGTCTGCGGGCCGAAGCAAAGCGCACACCCTCGCCCAACGGCGGCTGGCCGATGGCGGCGATGGCCCTGCAGCTGGGCGTGCGGCTGCGCAAGCCCGGGGTCTACGCCTTGAATGCCGAGGCCGCGTTTCCGGAGCGCCAGCATCACGCCCAGGCCTTGCGGCTGGCGACGCGAACGGCCTGGATGGCTGCGGGCATGGCCGCAGTCTGTGCCGGCGTGTCAGCCGGGTTGGTGGCCGCCGCGATGGCCACGGGGACTGCGCCCTCATCGACCGACGCAGCATGGGCCGCGCTAACCGCCACTGACAGCGCTGGCCTCACCCGAATGTCCCCATGAGCGCGCGCGCCGCATCACCCCGGCCACACGGCGGACCAGGCGCACGCGGCCCCGTGCGCTGGGACTTCTCCACCAACGCCAACGCTGCCGGGCCCTGCCCCACGGCCCTGCTGGCAGTGCAGCAGGCCGACCCCTGCCGCTACCCTGACCCCGGCTACCATGCGCTGCGCGAACGACTGGCCGCCTGGCACGGCGTGGAGCCCCAGCGCATCCTGCTGGCGGCCAGTGCCAGCGAGTTCATCCAGCGCATCACGGCGGTCAGCGGCCGGCTCGCGCCGGGTACGGTGGCGGTGCCGCCACTGGCCTATGGCGACTACGCAGCGGCAGCGCAGGCCTGCGGCCGCACGATCGTGCCGACCGACGCAACGGCAGCGGCCAGTGCAAACGCACGTGCTGTCGTAGCCCCAGACGCAGACGCAGACGCTGCTGCGGTGGAAAATCTTGCCGCCGCCAACGCAACCCCCACGCTGCGCTGGTGCACGGACCCTGGCAGCCCGCTGGGCCAGCCGCAATCACCACCGGCCGATCCCGACCAGATGATCACGGTGCTGGATGCCGCCTACGCGCCCCTCTGCATGGACGCATCGCCGACTTGGCCCATGGCAGCGCTGGACGCGGTGTTTCAGTTGCACAGCCCCAACAAGGCGCTGGGCCTAACGGGCGTGCGCGGCGCCTATGTGGTGGCACCCGCCATGGCGGTTCTGCCGCATGCCCCACTCAACGAAGCGCTTTGCGCAGCCGAACCGTCGTGGCCCCTGGGGGCGCACGCCGTGGCCCTGCTGACGAGCTGGACCGAGCCTGCCACCCAGGCCTGGCTGGCCGATTCACTGGCAGCGTTGCGCACTTGGCGCGGTGAACTGCGCCGCGGCCTGCATGCGCTGGGCCTGGCACCGCAACCCAGCGTCACGCCGTTCCTGTGCGCGCGCCGTCCGGCTGCCGCCACCGATGTTTGGTTGCACGCACGCGGCCTGGCTGTGCGCTGCACGGATTCGTTCGGCCTGCCAGGGCGCATGCGAGTGTCGTCGCAGCCACCGGACGCCACCACCGCTCTGCTGAATGCTCTCAAGGAAGCGCAGAGCCTGTAGCACCGCAACGACGCCTCACCGTACGGCATTGCCCCTTCCCTTCAAACCTCAGCGCCCTTATGACGATCCCCAACATCCCCAACATCCCCAACATCCCCAGCATCGACGACCCTGCGCTGCGCACGACCCTGCAAGCGCGCATCGACGGCAAGACCAAGCCCCTGGGTGCCCTGGGCCAGCTAGAAGGACTGGCGGTGCAATTGGGCTGCATCCTGGGCACCGAGTTACCGCAGCTGCTGGCACCGCAAATCCTTGTCTTTGCGGCCGACCACGGCCTGGCTGCACACGGCGTGTCGGCCTACCCGTCGGACGTGACTTGGCAGATGGTGGAGAACTTTCTGGCCGGAGGCGCGGCAGTCAGTGTGCTGGCGCGTCAGCACGGGCTGGCGTTGACGGTGGTGGACGCTGGCGTGCGCCACGACTTCGCGCCGCGCCCTGGGCTGCTGCTGCGCAAGATCGCCGCCGGCACCGCCGATGCACTGGCCGGCCCGGCCATGAGCGAAGCCCAGTGCAGTGCCGCCATCACGGCCGGTCGGGAGGTGGTGCAAGGCTTGCCGGGCAATGCGGTGTTGCTGGGCGAGATGGGCATCGGCAACACCTCGGTCGCCGCGCTGCTGATGGCCCGCTTGACTGGCGAAGCCCTGAGCGCCTGCACCGGTCGCGGCACGGGTCTGGACGATGCAGGCCTGGCCCGCAAACGCAGCGTGCTGCAAGCCGTGCTGGCGCGCCACGCCGATGCGGTGACGCCACTTGCCGCGCTGGCTGCGCTGGGCGGCTTCGAAATCGCCATGCTTTGCGGCGCGGTGCTGGAAGCTGCGCTGCAGCGCCGAGTGATCGTGGTGGATGGTTTCATCGCCACAAGCGCCGTGCTGGTGGCGGCCAGGCTGCAACCGGCGGTGCTGCAACGATGCGTCTTCGCCCACTGCAGCGACGAGGCCGGTCACGCTCTGCTGCTGCAACGCCTGGACGCCCAGCCCTTGCTGCGATTGGGCCTGCGGCTCGGTGAAGGGTCTGGCGCTGCACTGGCCTGGCCGCTGCTGGCATCAGCCAGCCGCATCCTGGCCGAGATGGCCAGCTTCGAGTCGGCTGGCGTCAGTCGCCAGTCCTGAGTGGCCGTTCCTGAGCCACGCGCCACTGGCCCAGCCATGCTGCACGAACTGCGACTGGTCTTCATCGCGCTGCAATTCCTGACCCGCGTGCCGGTGCCACGCTGGGTGGGGTTTGAGCCCGCTTGGCTGACGGCCTGCCTTCGGCACTTTCCGCTGGTGGGCGCGGGTGTGGGGCTGTTCGCTGCGGCGGTGCTGTGGGGCGCGCTCTGGTTGTGGCCGCCCACCGTGGCCGCAGCCCTGAGCGTGGTGGCCACCGTCTGGGTGACCGGCGCCTTCCACGAAGACGGGCTGGCCGACACCTGCGACGGCCTGGGCGGCGCGGTCAGCCGCGAGCGGGCGCTGGTGATCATGAAGGACTCGCGCATCGGCAGTTACGGCGCCGTGGCCCTGGTGTTGGCCCTGGTGCTGAAGGTGGCGACCGTGGCGGGGCTGGCAGCGCTGGTACCACACGGCACCAGTGCGGTTCTGGTGCTGGCCGCAGTGGTGTGGGGCCACGCCGCTTCGCGCGCGGCGCCGGTGGCGCTGGTGTGGCGCTTGCCGTATGCCGGCGACGCCGAGCATGCCAAGGCCAAGCCCCTGGCGATGCAGACCGATGGCCGCAGCGTGGCGGTCGCCGTCGGCTGGCTCGCCTTGCTTGCCTTCGATCTGGTGGCGCTGTGGCCCGCGCTGGCCCTGCCCTTGCTCTCTTCCTTTGCGGTGGGCGGCGTGGCCACGGGGCTGTGCGCGCGCTGGCTGCGGCGGCGGCTGGGTGGCTTCACGGGCGACACGCTGGGGGCCACGCAGCAGATCGTCGAGCTGTGCATGCTGTTGGCCTGGCTGGCCGCCATGGTCTTGGCAGGGGGCCATCACCTGCCGACGTGGATCGAAGGTACGCCATGAAGCTTTGGATCTGGCGCCATCCGAAGGTTTGCCATGCACAGGGTCGATGCATCGGCCGCACCGACCTGCCGGTCGATCCGCGCCGTACCAAGCGCCTGGCGCACCGCATCCGCGCAGCAGCCCGCCGCCACGATCTGCCGCACCGTGTGCTGACTTCGCCGCTTCAGCGCTGTGCCGCCGTGGGCCGCTGGCTGCGGCGCTGGGGCTGGCAACACAAAGTGGACGCCGCGTTGCTGGAGATGGATTTCGGCGCCTGGGATGGCAAGACGTGGGCAGACGTGCCGCACGCAGAGATCGATGCCTGGTGCGAGGGTTTTCTGCACCACGCCCCGGGCGGCGGTGAAAGCTTGCACCAAGTGTTCGAACGCGTGGCCGCGTGGTCCGCGCCCATTGACCCCGACGCCCCGGGCCGACCCACCCTCATCGTGGGCCACGCTGGCTGGATACTCGCGCGCCAATGGTTGGCCAGGGGCAAGCCGTGGCCTACCCGTGCTGACCAGTGGCCTGCCGCACCACGCCACGGCAGCCTGTGCAAGATCACACCATGAAACGCACGCCATGAAGACCCCGCAAGCCCGCGCCATCATGGTCTGGGGCACCAGCAGCGGTGCCGGCAAGAGCCTGCTGGTCACGGCCCTGTGCCGTTGGGCGGCGCGCCAGGGCATCGATGTGGCGCCTTTCAAGGCGCAGAACATGAGCAACAACGCCCGCGTGGTACCAGGGCTGGACGGGGGCTTCGGCGAGATCGGTGCGGCGCAGTACTTTCAGGCCCTGGCGGCACGTGTGGTGCCCAGCGTGGACATGAACCCGGTGTTGCTCAAGCCCGAGCGCGACACCGCAAGTCAGGTGGTGCTGCAGGGCGCGGTGGCGGCCGACCTGTCGCCCCTGCCCTGGCGGGAGCGCAGCGAGAGGCTGGCAATGGCGGCGCAGGAGAGCTTCATGCGGCTGCGTGCCAAGCATGAATTGATCGTGATCGAAGGCGCCGGTTCTCCGGCCGAGATTAACCTGGCCACCCACGACTACGTCAACCTCGGGACGGCGCGGTGGGCGCGCGACAGCGGCAACCTGCGCAGCTTGCTGGTCACCGACATCGACCGTGGCGGCGCCTTCGCCCACCTGTACGGCACCTGGCAGCTGCTGCCCTATGACCTGCGTCCCACGCTGACCGGTTTCGTGCTCAACAAGTTTCGCGGTGACGCGGCCCTGCTGGCGCCGGGCCCAGCGCAGCTGCAGGCCCTGACCGGTGTGCCCACGGTGGCCGTGCTACCGATGCAGCGCGACCATGGCCTGCCGGAAGAGGACGGCTTACTCGATGACGCTGGCAATCGAGCCGCCTGGGCTTTCCCCGAGCAAGGTAACGCGCTGCGCATTGCCGTGGTGGCTTACCCACACATCAGTAACCTGGATGAGTTTCAGCCGCTGCGGCAGTTGCCTGGCGCGAGATTGCGTTGGGCGCGCTGCGCCGCTGACCTGGACGGCGCGCAATGGATCATCCTGCCCGGGTCCAAGCAGGTCAGTGGCGACCTGGCGTGGCTGAGGGCCCAGGGAATGGAGGCGCCTATTCGGCAGCACGCAGCGGCGGGTCGCCCCTTGCTGGGCATTTGCGGAGGGCTGCAAATGCTGGGCTGCCTGCTGCATGACCCTGACGGGGTTGATGGGCACGCAGGGGGCCCGGTTCCCGGGCTTGTACTGCTTGCGCTGAGCACTCGCTACGTTGCGCCCAAGCGTGTGTGCGCTCAAAGAGCACGCTTTGATGGACTTGCCGAACCCTGGAGTGCCCTCGCCGGTGTTCGTGCTGAAGGATATGAGATCCATACGGGTATGACCGCCGCGGCCGACGGCGGCGTGGGTTTGATGCCCACGACAGTGGTGCTGATGAGCGCGAACGGTGAGGCCATTGGTTGGCAAAGCGGTAGCGTGCTCGGTGTGTACCTACATGGCCTGTTTGAGTCGCCAGCCGTACTGCGCGCTTTGTTTGGTCAATCGGTACGCACACTGGACGGCAGTTTGAACGTGTTGGCTGACATGGTGAACCAGCACTTCGACACCGGCGTTCTTCTCGGACATAACTGATTGAATCGTAAGCGTTCCGCCAACCCATCTATCCACTCAATGCCGAAGCTGAGAACCTTGCGGCCATTGCGATGGCGAGAAGGACGAGGTGATCATGGATCGAG